>JBGSIP010000338.1:0-2333 GCA_041742495.1 Planctomycetaceae bacterium | reverse complement strand
ACGAGTTTCTCCGCAGCTTTCTTGACAGTTGGCTGAACCTGCGGGCGCTGGGAGAGATGCCGCCTGATCGCGAGTCATTCGCGGTCTACTATTCAGAGAACCTGCAACCCGACATGAAGGAAGAGACATTCCTCTTCACTCGCGACCTGATCGATCGCAATGATACGGCGCTACGGTTTCTCGATGCGGACTACTCGTTTGTGAATTGGGGCCTGGCCAAAATCTACGGTGTCACAGACCGCGTGGATGCCGAGCGTGCTCACGAGTTTCAGCGAGTTGTCTTTCCCGATCGCCGCCGCGGCTGTCTGCTGGGCCAGGCCAGCGTCCTGACGGTCTCCGCCAACGGCATTGAAACCTCCCCCGTCATCCGCGGCGTGTGGCTGCTGGAGAACATTCTGGGCACTCCCCCTGCGCCACCCCCGGACAATGTCCCCCCCATCGATCCCGATGTCCGCGGTGCGAAATCAATTCGGGACCTGCTGACCAAGCATCGCGAGTCAGCCGCCTGCATGGAGTGCCATCGCAAGATCGATCCGCTCGGATTTGCTCTGGAGAATTACGACCCCATCGGACAATGGCGCAGCCGGTACGACAACAAATCCGACATTGATGCGTCCGGCGAGCTTCCAGGCGGGCAGGCATTTCGCGACGCGACAGAACTCAAGGTGCTGCTGCTCGAACGTCGTGAATTCTTTGTCCGCTTCCTCTGCGAAAAACTGCTCGCTTACGGTTGCGGACGCAGGCTGGAACCGCAGGATCGAGGCACCGTAGAGGCCATCGTCACCCAGGTGCGCGACGAAAACTACGGTATGCGGTCGCTGTTGGAGCAAATCGTCCTGAGCGACCTGTTCTGCCGTCCGTAGCAGCCTGTTGAATGAACGGTTAGCTGACTTTGCGAGTGGGGCTCCGCGATTCCGCAGCCCGCTCTGCCACAGCATTGCTTGAACGCGAGCTGTCTAGGTTGAAAGTTCTCGCGGCTAATCGCTTCGAGGCGGGCGGCGAACCTGTCAGCCAGCGCTTTAGCGCCGCAGAGCCACGGCGTTCGATCCAAAAGTGAACCGCCGCCGCCGCACCGAGACTGGTCGCTACCGCGACGCCCGCGGCAGCGACAGCGGGCAGCGCCGAGCAAAGTGGGATCAGTGCCCAGCCGATATTGCTGTGGATGAGATAGAACGGATACGTCAGATTGCCCGCCAGTCGCCACCGCTGCGAGCGAAGCTCCAGTCCGCGGCTGGCAATCAGCACAAACAACCCGTGGAAGCACAGCGACACCATGGCAGCCACCAGACTGGCAAAATTGGCGGGCGGCAGTGACAGCAGGCCTGCAATCGCATTGAAGTGATCGTTCAAGCGCCCCGCAGTTTGCCAGGCATGGGCGACCGAGATGGCAATCGCGGCGGACAATGCCACGGCACGCGTCGCCGTCCAGCCGGAACTCCACACGCGGTAATAGATCACCCCCGCGACGAAGTACCCGGTCCACGTGGCGGCTGTCGCTTTCGCGAGGATCGGATGCCGATACAGCAGGGTGGCCGCGGACGCACACAGCCAGATCGTCAGCAGCGTGTCCAGCGCCCGTGGGTGACGGGTCCACAGGGCCAGCCCGACCAACGCATAAAATTGAACTTCGACAAACAACGTCCAGTAGACGTCGTCCACCATGCGCGAACCGAAGAGTTCCGGCAGCATCGTCAGATTGATGATCAGCGCCCAGATGCTCACGCGCAGATGTTCGGGTCCGACGAACGCGACCAGAAAACTCAACAGGCAGCAGGCCCAGAAGGCGGGATACAGTCTTGCGATGCGAGAAATGGCAAACTGACGCACGGTGCGCCCTTCGGCCGACATCGCGATCACAAAACCGCTGATGATGAAGAACAGGTCGACACCCAGATAACCGTACTTGGCCACCGGACTCCACGCCGGAATCGAGAACGGAATCATCTGAAACTGGCCGCGAAAGGCAAAGTGGTACAAGACCACCATCAGCGCGGCACAAGGTCGGAGCAAGTCCAGAATGTCGATTCGGCGGTGGGCAGAATCGCCGACTTGCGCGTCGACCACAACGGAGTTCGTCGTCACGGCCACACTCCGTCTACTCGTAAAGACTGCTAAAGTCGCGGTCGGCGATCGATGGCACGAGAGATTTCACTCCACCAGCATCTGCCGTCCGTCGGCCGACAGTTGGACGTTCGACCTCTGATTGCGTCAGCGAGGTCTGCCCAATGCGCGAAAGCTAGGCTTCGACAGCCGGAAAGGGCAAGACGAGAATCGCCAGCCGCTATCGTGTGCTGCGAAACGGCGATCACTCTGCCAGGCGGGTGAAGCGGGCG
>JBGSIP010000337.1:0-1793 GCA_041742495.1 Planctomycetaceae bacterium | reverse complement strand
CCGCGGCATCGGGATACCAGTTGAAGCTGATTGGGTGGCCCATGAAGCCGCCCGGTTGCAACACCTTCAACGAACACGACCCGTTCCACGGCCCCTGGCTCTCGGCATAGAACATCACATCATGCTCATTCGGGCCAATTCCACAGGGGCTGCGAATGCCACAGCACACGGGAATCGTTCGTCCCTCGGGTGTGACCTTCAGGCACCAGCCACGGAACGGAACCTTGGAGTTGTAAGACTCTGACAAACAGAGCGCGACCCAGAGATTGCCTTCCCGGTCTGGCTTCGAACCAAAGGCAAACTCGTGATAGTGGCCGAACCCCCACGCGTCACTGAGCGTCCGAAACTCATCGGCGCGGCCGTCCCGGTTCGTGTCCCGAATGCGTGTCAATTCTGTCTGCTGAGTGACATAAAACGCTCCGTCGCGATATGCCAACCCCATGACCTCATCGAGACCTGCGGCATACAAGTGATAGGTCGGCCGAGGGTTGACGTCCGACACACCGCTCGCCAGATAGATGTCACCGCGGCGGGTTCCAATCGCCAGACGATTGTCGGGCAGCACCTCGAAACTGCCAGCCTCCATCGCCATGTCGTCGGGGAAGGGGAGGTCGACAATGCGATAGTAGCGGTCCTCAGCATCCGCAGTGCCCCAGTATTCGCCCAGCGTCTGGGCCGAAGCCGAAGCCGCCGCGAGCAGCAGGATGGCAATCACCAGAGTGGTTCGCATTCCGGTTCCTTACCAGTGATATTCGATGGTCACAGTGACAGAATCTGATCCCACATCCAGCGGAACCAACACCTCCTGCTGATCTCCGGCGGTGACAATCGTGGCGGGATCGCCACCGTCGATCTGCACCGTGAGTTGGTCATCGACGACAAACGTGTGGTCGCCAGTAGCCCGCACGGACTTGCCTGAGGCGGCACGCAGCACAAGGCTTTCGAGCGGCGTGTTGGCAGACAACGTGACCGTACGGCGCAGGGAAGCGGGCTGTCCGAGTTCACCGGCGACGTCGACCACATAGTCGGCGACGTCAACATCGTCGAACTGATACAAGAACGTGGGACGCAGCAGGTCATCGAACGTGTAGCCCCGGAAACGGTGGGCCGGGGGCCGACCATCGTCGCTCGTCCAGCGATCCTGGGCCGATTGCAGATCTGGGCCGGGGAGAAACGACATCACGCGGTCTCCCAGCGGTTGAACCACGCCGCTGCCCTGACCGCGCCACACCGCAGCCGGGTTAGCAAAAGCCCCCTGCCAAATCATGGCCCAGCGCAACTGCTCTGCATCAAAGACCAGATTGATCTGCGCGGGATACCCCACGCCGATCCCACGCTTGCCGACGCCTGGATAACTTCTCCGCAGCGTGATGGCTGCTTGCTTCGCGACGATCTCCAGCGGCTCCACAATCAATCCCTGGGGAGCGCGGGCCTGCTTTCCATCCAGCAGGTACTGCCAGAGGGCCTCCATCTGCAGATCCGCGCTCCCGTCCAGAATGTCCGTTCGCATCGTCCGGCCGGCTGGCCAAAACGACGGCATGATGGTGTTGGGGCTAGATCCCTGCGGATCACGCAGGTAGTGGTAAAACCAGCCTTTCTTCAGTCGCTCCGCCATGTCGGTCAGATCGACGGCTGGCATGTTGGCTGCCTGCTGAGAATGAAACGTGTGGCAGACAATGCAGTTCAGTCCGCTGGTCCCCGCCAGCGTGTGGCCCGCTTCGCGCATCGACTTGCGATTCTCAAACGCAGGGAACTTCACTGCGGGGACTTCGTCGGCCCGCTGAAACAGTTCC
>JBGSIP010000336.1:0-4275 GCA_041742495.1 Planctomycetaceae bacterium | reverse complement strand
GGGGCTAGCGAAAGGTCTTCCAAAATTTCCAGCATCTGCATTTCAAAAGGCTTGAGCCCAGCGACCAGCTCTCCCAGCGATTCGCAGGCGTCAGCCGGAAGATTCAAACCGCACACGCGCAACCGGCCAAACACCCGGCCGGAGTGTCCAATGGGAAAATCAGCGCTCCAGGAATTGCTGTCATCACCACGCACGGGACGTCGCCATTCCGCATGGAATTCTTCATGCAGCGAGGGGACGTTGACGTTGAGTCGGACGTACGTGAAGTTGAATCGGCCGCAGTATCCGATCAGCCCTTCCCACAAGGCATCCCATTCGCGGTTGCCCTGAATTCGCGTGCGAATCTGTCGCGATTCGGGGGTCGGTTGCCGACCATTGGGCACCAGCGAAGCGGCAAACGAATACGCTCGGGAAATCAGCAGCCGCATCTCCGCGTGACCAAACAGCCGCGAACAAACCATGAGGGCCAACACGACGATCGCCGTCACCACGGCAATGAAGTCGTTCTGCTGGTAAACGCTCACCAGCGCGCCAAGTGAAGTCAGCACGCACAAAAAGCCGATGGTCAATACGGTCCGCTTGGCGCCATAGCCGCGATGCTGAAGCACATGGTGCAGGTGCGCCCGGTCGGTCGTATAGATGCTGCGCCCCGTCAGGCGACGACGCACAATCGCCATCAGCGAGTCAAAAATCGGGATGGCCCAGATCGTCAGCGGGACTGCCAAGGCCACCGAAGCGGGGCCTTTCATCGACGCCCGAATCGCAATCGCGCCCACCAGCAGTCCGATCAGCATACTCCCCGTGTCGCCCAGAAAGATTCTGGCCGGAGGGGCATTGAACAACAGAAAGCCAGCCAGCGCTCCCACGAGAGCAAAGGCAACGGCGGCGTCGACCGAGCGGGTCAGCCACGCGGCCACCACGCCCACAGCAGCAGCCAGCACGATGCCCACCGTGCTGGCCAGTCCGTCGACACCGTCAATCAGGTTGACGGCGTTGATCGAACCCAGCAGCCAAACCATCGTAAACGGCACGGCGAGAGGCCCCAGGTGAATGTGCTGACCGAGCACTTGGAGATCCTCAATCACCAGACCTGAACCAACCAGAAAGGCACAAGCCAGAAACTGGCCAGCCAACTTCTGACGACCCCGCAGCGTCGACGCGTCGTCAATGAGTCCCACGACGACGATAATGGACGTGGCGGCCAGCAGCCCCAGCATACCGCGAAGCTCTGTGACGAAAGCGACCGTGAGGTTCGCGTCAACCAGCATGGCGGCCGCCAATCCGGCCAGCCACCCGGCAAACACGGCCAGACCACCGGAAAGAGGTGTCACCCGGGCGTGCAGTTTCCGATGCAGATCGGGCCGATCCACAATTCCAAGTGACGTCGACATCCAGATCACCGCTGGCGTAGCGACGACGGTGATCAAGAAGGCCGAACTGCAGGCAACGAGGAGGACAAGGCTCACAAGTATTCCAGTGGAAGTGCGATCAGCAACATTTGACCGAGTCAGGACTTGGGAAGAACGGCTTTACCGGCCTGGCAGGCCCTGACGCTCAACTGATGCGAAAAGATTCTGGGCACAACAATCCCGCACACCACACACCTTTGACAGCTTATCACGAAACAATTTCCACTGTCGCTTTGCAAGCTCTCGAATTGTCAGTTTACTCAAGTTTTGCAAAGGCTCCAATCGTCGCAATCCCTCCGCGCCACGCGATTCCCGGCGCAGACAACAAGCTCCGTTTCAGTGTCGAGTGTTTGGGAGCCTGTCACTCGATCGTCCTTTGCTCCGGTCGCGTTAGCAAGTCCCGACTCACTTGCTCCAGTTCCCGCTGAACGCCTGTGTTGGCAGGATACAAACGGGCCGTCTCGGCCAATAAATCCTGAGCTATCTCACGCTCTCCCAGCACCAGCAGGCACCGAGCCAATTCCAGTCGCGTCCCCACATTCAGCGGCTGGCGGCGGAAGACTTCTGCCAATGCCTGTTGCTGCTCCTGGTGACGGCCACGAACGGCGTACAATCGCGCCAGATTCGTCAATTGTTCATCGCCAACATCTGGCAAGGGTGTCGCGCTCCACTTGGCCAGCAGACTGTCCAGTCTCGCGTTCGCCACGTCGCGGTAGCCGGGTTGATTCCGCCAGCGGAGGGCCGTCTGTGCCTGTGCCAATTCGGAGTCTGCCAGCACGGTCGACATCACGTTGTCTGGCGTCCAGCGTTGCGTGGCGCGCTGTTCGATTCCTGCGGCGGTCGCCGGGTCTGACCGCACAGCGCGACTCCACGCGAGTCGGGACAAATTGTCGGCGTACAGGTCAAAGGCCAGATGTCCGACGAGTCCCTGAATGCGGGGATTGGACGGGGCGAGCGTCGAAGCCACCCGCAAGTGCGCAACTCGCTCCTCGATCGGCATCTCAGCTACGGTCCCTGTTGCTGCGGCCCACAAGTGGGCGTCGGCATGGATCGGATGCCGCTGAATTGCGATGAGCAAGCGGCGGTGGGCGTCCCTCAGCGGTTGAAATTGTTCTGAAGAACGCAACCGCGATAGCGAATCGGAAACACCCCGCGATTCAAGGTCCGTCAAGGCGGCATGAAATTTTAGAAGATCCGTGGCTCGCCATTGCAAGTTCGCGGCCGCCTTCTCGTTGTGAATCGCCGGAACCGGCACCAGTTCATCGATCTCGCGGCGGAACCGGGCATAGGACAAGCGGGCATAGGCCACGGCGGCGGTCGCATTGTCGGGGAGTCGGTCGAGACCCTGGCGGACCTTCGCCAGTTCTGCATCGAGTCGAGCGTCAGAGAAACTTGCCGGTTCGTCGAGCACGCGACGGATGCTGGTCCAGACGTACGACTGGCCAGCGGCCTGACAGATGCACCAGTGCCACCCAGCGACGCCACTCAACAGCAACAGACACAATACGGAGGCGCTGCGCGACCAGATGATGTATCGGGAGACCGGTAGCATGGCATATTCGTAACCGGCGGTATCTGGTTTTCCCCGGGAAACGGCCTGACTGATGCGACCGTGAACCATGCCAAACAGTGTGGCAGCCAGCAGAAAGTTCGGCGGCAGTCGGGGCCCGTAGTCCGCGAGGGCGGAAACGGTCAGGCTCACGAACGCAACAGCACCTGCCAGAAAAAGTCCTCGGCTGACGAGATCGGTACGTCGGGTCAGTCGCAGTAGATCTCCGATCACCAGCAGCAGACCCAAGGTCAGCAGCATGGCGGCCGGGACGCCGCCATCAACGAGCGCCTGCACATACTCGTTCTCGGCAAACAGAAACAGGAACCTGCCGTTGATGGAGTCATATGGCTGGCAGAAGTCCACATACGCTCCATATCCGGCTCCCCATGGCCACACGTCGGGAAGCCCCATCAGTGTACTGGACCAGTTTTCGATCCGGGTGCTCAGCGAGGCATCGAGCGTTTCGGAGCCATTCAGCCGGTCCCAGGCGGTCTGACGCAAGTCGGATACGCTCAGCAACACGCCCCCTACCCCGATGGCGGCCAGCATCATCAATCCCACCAGCCGTCCCCAGCCAAATCGGAACGCCGTCACTGCGACCGTCAATCCGCCTGCCGCCAGTGTGACGAGTCCCCCGCGCGAGTTGCTGGCAACCACACAACCGGCCAGCCCACCGACCAGCAGCACCGCGGAGAGTGTCACCCCGTTCAGATCGGCAATCGCCAGTCGCAGTTCCTCAAACCGGGTCGTCAATCGCGTCTGTGATCCCCGCACAGAGAGCCCCTTGGCGGGATCCCGGCGATAGAGGGTCCACACCAGCAGGCCCAGCGCCGCCGCCAGAGTCAGATTCAGCCAGCCGGCAGCCCCGTTGCGGTTCACAAACGTGGCGAACGGTTGCGCCAGCCCGTTCATCCCAATGAGATCAATAAAGGCGTCGCCCGGCCTCAGACGCTCGCCAATGCCGTAGATGCCCAGCACCAGACCGTTCAGCGCAATGAGACCCAGTACCCAGAGAATAACGGGAGCGCGAGTGATCAACGTTGACGCGAGAATGGCGGCGGTTCCGGCCAGGAACAAATGTCCCGCCCAGATGCGAGTTGCCGCCGGAGCCAGGCTGATCGTGGGGGGCGAAATGACAATCGCCGCTGGCTGTTCGCTGCCGACAGGCGGTGCCTGTAGCCGCCGCGGTCCGACCCAGTCACCCAAGGGGGGCGTGGCCTGCACATAGCCCCACAGGCCGGCCGCCAGCAGGACAAAGGCGAACCCGGGAATTGTGATCGACGGGCGAACTGCCCACGGCGACGAATCAACCAC
>JBGSIP010000335.1:0-2522 GCA_041742495.1 Planctomycetaceae bacterium | reverse complement strand
TGTCCGGCCGGGTCACCGTCCATGCCCACACCGCGACGCCCGCGAGTACCAGCACCAGCATCACCCCGGAAAGCCAGGTGGGAATGCGCCTGGGCCGTGGTTCGGGCTCTTCAAACTTGGCCGAATGTTCAGCTGCTCGCCCTTTCTTCATGGTGTCTCCAGAGCCGCTTTGCTTCCTGCTAATATCCGTTACCTCGCTCGCGTTTCACAATCGCCGCCATGTCCTTCTGAATGTGCCCGTAGAAGTGTTTCAGTCCGGGACAGAGATAATTGAGTCCGGCCTCGCCGTCCGGCGTGCGCACCAGCCGATTCTTGGGGCATTCTCCCCAGCAGAGCTTCAGGTGCGGGCACTGGCGGCAATACTGCGGCAGCGAATCCCGCTTGGCGAAGCCGAAGCTTTTCTGCACCTCCGAATACGCCATGTCGCCCCAGTGCGTCTGGCCGATATTGCCGACCTTGTACTCCGGGTAGACGTAGTGGTCGCAGGAGAAGACATCTCCGTTGTGCTCGACGGCCATGCCCTTGCCACAGAACTCCGCCGTGATACAGCGCTGGGACGGTAGCCCAAGCGATTGGGCAATGGCGGTCTCAAACAAGTCCACATGCACCTTGCCGTAGTCGCGGCTATACCACTCATCCCACACCTTGCACAGGAATCGCCCCCAATCCTCCGGGTCCACCGTCCAATCCGTCACCACCGAATCCGCCGCCCCCGGCCGGGCCTGCGGCGTCCCGACAATCGGCATGCTGGCCGGGTCCCACCGCTGCGGAGCGACGTTGTGAAAGACTTTGGGCTCCACGCATGAAATGAGCTGCACTCGGCGTACACGCAGTTCGCGAGTCAGGAAGCGATAGACGTCCAGGGGATACTTTGCGTTTTCGCGATTGACGACGCACAAGCCGTTGAACGGCACACCGTGCCGCTTGAGCAGCCGGGCGGCGGCCACCACCTTGGCGTGCGTCGGCTGGCCGCCCTTATTGATCCGGTAGAGATCGTGCAGCCGGGCCGGACCATCGCAACTGAGGCCGACCAGGAATCCGTGCTTCTTGAGAAACGCCGCCCACTCGTCATCCAACAGCGTGCCGTTGGTCTGAAGATCGTTCTCGATTCGCTGCCCGGGCTTTTTGTACCGGGCTTGCAGCACCACCACTGTGCGGAAGAAATCCAGCCCGGCGAGCGTCGGCTCGCCCCCCTGCCAACTGAAGACCACCTGATCGCCGGTCTGCGCCTCGATGTACTGTCGGATGTGCTCCTCCAGCAACTCGTTGGCCATGCGGGGCATCTTCGGCTGATGAAGCAGTTGCTCCTTGTGCAGGTAGTAGCAGTAGGTGCAATCGAGATTGCATACCGAGCCGACCGGCTTGACCATCGCGTGGAAGCGATGTTTCATGCCCGGGGGCAGCGGCTGCAGCTTCACCTGCGGCGACTGAAGATCAGCGGTCGAGGGAAACTGCGGCAGCTTCATGGCGTTTTCTCCGAATTTGGGGTGACGTTTCCCACGATTTGCCAGCGTGTGTCGGTAATGTTTCAGTTCAATTTTGATTCATACGTTTTCGGGCTGACATTGCCCACTGAACTGTCTATCCAAATTTTGACTGTACCATACCTCAATTCGTATGAATATCGTGTGAATGGAGTTTTATTGGGGACCCGGAACGGGTTCGGTGCCAAGCTTAGCGGGTGAGTCGGTCAGGATGGCGAAAATGCTGGCGGTACGCATTACGCTGGCGAGGATCGGCCGCCATGCCCCGCTCCAATCCCGGTATCGCCGTACTGAAAACCCCATCGTGGCTCGCGACCGAAGAATTGATAGACCCGTCTTATCTCGTCCGCAGCATCCCATCGAACAGAGCAAAGGTCTGACAATTTGCCAGTTTTGCGGCAACCGGCTGCCTACGCGTGCGGCGCATCGAGTCGGCGGACGATCTCGGTCGTCGCCTTGCTCTTGTTCAACGTATAAAAATGCAGGCCGGCGGTATCGTGGAAGAGCAGGTCGCGACACTGATTGGTCGCGTATTCGATCCCGGCTTGATAGACCGCGTCGGCGTCAGATTCGATTCGCTCCAGCTTCTGCAAGAGCGGCATGGGGATCTTGGCCCCGCACATGGTCACGAATCGCTTGATCTGTGCCACGTTCGAAATCGGCATAATCCCCGCGATAATGGGCACTTTTATCCCGCAGCGCACACAGTCATCACGGAAACGATGAAACGAATTATTGTCAAAAAACAACTGCGTGACGATCGCACTGGCCCCGGCATCGACCTTGCGCTTCAGATGCTCCAAATCCCGCGTCAGATTCAGGCATTGCGGGTGTCCTTCAGGAAAACCAGCGACAGCGACGAAAAAGTCGTGGCGGCTGCGGATGTAGGCGACCAGTTCGTCGGCGTGATCGAAACCGCCTTCGGTTTTCACCCAGGTCCCGCCTTGTGGGTCGCCTCGCAATGCCAGGATGTTGCGGATGCCGCTGGACCAGAGTTGATCCAGGATTTGACCGACTTCGTCGGCGGTATGGCCGACG
>JBGSIP010000334.1:0-2953 GCA_041742495.1 Planctomycetaceae bacterium | reverse complement strand
GAACAGGCGCGCGCCCGCGGTGACAAGCTGGAAGCGCTGGGGACGTTGGCCGCCGGGGCAGCACACGAGCTCTCCTCGCCCTTGTCGACCATTGCAATCATCAGCCGCGAACTGCAGGTGGGGCTGCAGCAGAATCAAGCTCCGCCACAGGTACTCGATGACGTATCGGAAATTCGGAACGAAGTCGATCGCTGCCGCAAGATTTTGAACCGGATGTCGGCGGATGTGGGTCAGCAGACGTGGGAAAAGAACACGTCGTTTTCTGTCGACGATCTGCTCGACGAAATCCTCGATGGACTGACCGAAAACGCTGACGTTGAGTGTACGGTGGATGCGGCCGCTCAAGCGGTGCGTCTGACGGGACCGCTGGTGCTGCTGGCGCAGGCCATTCGCGGCCTGTTTGAAAATGCCCTGGATGCCTCCGACGGCAAAGGGGTCGGTTGCACGGCGAGTGTGTATACCTCCCCCACCAAGCAGCGGTTTGTGCGGTTGCATCTGGTCGATAGCGGCCGCGGGATTCCCGATGATGTTCTGCGGCGGATTGGCGAACCGTTCTTCACAACCAAGCCTGCCGGGCGCGGCATGGGACTGGGCTTGTTTCTGGCCCGCAGCGTGATCGAGCGTCTGGGGGGGCAACTGCACATTGCATCGACCTCTGGACACGGAACGACCGTCGACGTTTCACTGCCCTGCATGGACGAAGCCAAAGCGGCCGCCGGCAACGGCACCGCCGGCTAGGTGAGTGCCGCCCGTAGCAATTTCCTTCCGCGACCACGCCGTTTCGCTCGCGGAGTTCGCGGCTGGCGAAACGCCGACCCTGCCCACGGCAGAGTTACAAATTGCCGGGGGAGGTCGTGACGGCGCTGGCGGCGGCCAGGCGGCGTGGACTATCTGAAAGTGGGCTGTGGTCCTGCTGCGCCCATTTCCAGACTCGTCCCCGCCCCCTTTGCCTGGCCTCCAGACCGTTTGTCCGCCCCTCATGCCTCCCTTGCGAACCCTTGGACTGATTGGACTGACTCTCGTCGCGTTGAGCGCCGCGGCCGCGTTCAGTTGTGGCTGTCGCACCACGCCGGTCACCAATCGCAAACAACTGGTCATGATTCCCGAATCGCAGGAAATGGCGCTCGGGGAGAGTTCGTATCGCGAGATTCTGGCCAGTGAGACACTGTCGCAAAACAAAGAGTACATCCGGCTGGTGAAGAAAGTGGGGCAACGCATTTCGGCGGTCGCCGGGCGTCCCGATTTCCAATGGGAGTTCAATGTCCTCGCGGGCCCGACGCAGAATGCCTTTTGCCTGCCGGGGGGCAAGGTGGCTGTGTATGAAGGGCTGCTGCCAGTCTGCGAAAACGAAGCCGGTCTTGCGGTGGTCATGTCACATGAGATCGCTCATGCGCTGGCCCGTCACGGCGGCGAGCGCATGAGCCAGCAGGGAGTCGTCAAAGGGACCAGCGTGATGCTGGGGACCGTGACAAGCAACCAGAGCGAAGAGCGTCGAGCGGCATTGATGGCGGCCTACAGTGTGGGTGCCAAGTACGGCTTCGAGCTTCCCTACAGCCGCCAGCATGAATCCGAGGCGGATCACATTGGTCTGTTGCTGATGGCAGAGGCGGGTTACGACCCGCGAGAAGCACCGCGGTTCTGGGATCGATTTTCCGCACACGGGGGCCCCCAGCCGCCCGAGTTGCTGTCGACTCATCCCTCCGACGAAACCCGTTCGCGCGAACTGGCTGGTCTGCTGCCCGCGGCCATGACGCTATATGAAGAAGCCCCCATACAATTGGCGTCAGGCGAGGTGATTCGCCCGTCGCCTTTCACGACGCCCACGAATGGCGGCGGCGGAGTCGTGCCGGCGGCGGCTTTCCGGCACCACGGTCACTCTCATGGACCAAACGGCACGCACGAGTAAGCGGGCTGGAGCGGGTGCGACGAAGAGGCCGCTTGCCACGGTGGGGGGAAGCCCCCACAATTTCGGCATGGAAAGCACGCCGCCCCTCGCGCCTGATCATCAGACGTCGTTGCTCGCACCTGCTGACAGCGCTTCGTCCGCCTGCGATCCCGCCACGCCCGGTGACGTGGGTGCCGTCACAACCGCAACGCCGACGGATGAATGGGACTTCGTCGATGACGACTGGTGGCAGCGACCGAAGTGGCAGCGACGCTGGTGGTTTGGGTTTTCGTCGACCGTTGCGCCGCTGCAATTGCCGCTGACCAAGCTGTGTCTGCCTGTCCGCCGCTGGCTACATGCCTGCCATTGCGTGGAGTTGAAGGACCCCGAGCGACTGGAACGCGGACTGGTGATTATTCTGCCGGGGATTGAGGGCCTCAGTTCGCTCAATCGCAGCGTTTTCTATGGGTTGCGCGATGCCGGATGCCCCTTGGCGCTGGAGATTCACGATTGGACGCCCACGCACGCCATCTGCTCTCCGTTGCATCTGACTTGGCTGGGGCGCAATCGCCGGCAGGCGGCGCGGCTGGCGGAAAAGATTGTGGACTATCAGGATGCCTATCCTGGCCGGCCGGTGGTGCTGATCGGACATTCGGGGGGAGCGGCGCTGGCAGCCATGACGGCGCGAGAATTGCCACCCGGCCGAAAGGTCACGGCGATTGCCATGCTGGCCGGAGCGCTCTCGCCGACGTTTGACCTCACTCCCGTACTGGCACGAGTGGACGTGGAGCTGTGGAACGTGTTTTCGCCGCTCGACCAACTGTTCTTGGGTTTGGGGACTTGGACGCTGGGGTCGATGGATCGGCGTCGCGGGCATGCCTGCGGGGCAACTGGTTTCCGGTCGCCGACAGCTGAGGCCGCGCGGAAGGCGTATCAGGACAAGTTGCGACAGCGCTGTGTGCAGTGGGCCGACGTGCGGAACTGGCACTATGGCGGGCACCTGAGCGTGACCAATCGCAGCTTTGTGGCCTGCGAAATTGCCCGCTGGTTGGCCCAGGTGGCGCGGCT
>JBGSIP010000333.1:0-3535 GCA_041742495.1 Planctomycetaceae bacterium | reverse complement strand
GTTCAGCACACGCAGCGAGTAAGTGATTGTTTTCACTGCCAAACGGGGTCGGAGGTGCGATCACGACGATGTCGCGGACCCCGGCGACCTGGGCGGGAACGGCTGTCATGAGCAGCGTGGAGGGATAGGCAGCGGCGCCGCCGGGAACGCAAATGCCGACCCGCTTGAGCGGCACGTATCGCTGGCGCAGTTCGACCCGAGCCTCTCCGTCCTGTCGCACGAGCCGCACATCCTGATTCAGGATGGCCTGCTGAAATTCGGCAATGTTGTCCCGGACCTGCCGAATCGTCGCCAGATAGTCGGGATCAGCCTGCTGGTGGGCCGCTGCGAGCCGCGCTGCCGGAACCCGCGCGCCGTGCGTGACAACATCGAAACCGTCGAGCAATTGGGTGTAACGAGCGACGGCCGGAAAGCCCTCGGATTCCACATCGCGACAAATCTTTTCCACGACCTGCTGCGGGGTGAGCGGTGCGCCAAACAGTGCCATCGTCCGCTGCCGCCCTGCCTCGGACACCATGTCGCCGCGGGGGCTCAATTTGTCCCGCAATTGCTGAAACAATGGCTGGGCGTCTGCCAGGCGGCAGTCAATCACGGGGATGGGAAACGGCGAGTACGGTTGCATGCCAGCGATGATCACTTCCAAGAACAGATTCGGCAGGGGCAAAAAAATAGGTCAGCGGGGGGGCGTCGCCCCGCGGCGGCTCAGCCGGCGACTGCGCGGACCGCCTCCTCCGACGTCTCGACGATCGTAAAGTGAGGCTCCCCGGTGGTAAAGTCGGTCCACCGGAACGCGCCGGTTGACGATCTGACGCAGGCGTATCCGCGGTTCGCGACTTTTGACCCACAATCCACGACCACCGCCTGGGAGAGCTGGCACACATGACGGCGCTGATTGAACTGCGCAGCGATACGTTCACCCGGCCCACCGCCGGGATGCGGGCCGCCATGGCCGCAGCGGAAGTCGGCGACGACATGGTGTCCGAAGATCCCACCGTCAATGCGCTCGAGGCTCGGCTGGCCGCGATGTTTGGCAAAGAAGCTGCCGTGTATGCCTGCTCTGGCACGCAGAGCAATCAAATGGCCATTTGGGGCCACGTGCGGCCCGGGGACGAAATTCTCCTCGAACGACGGGCCCATATCGCGGTGTATGAATCCGGGGGGCCGGCGGTCCTCTCGGGAGCGACGGTGCGCACGATCTCTACCGAAGATGGCCGGTTGCGCGTAGAGGATCTGGAGGGGCAAATTCGCCGCGGTAACCTGCATTTTGCCCCGACGACGCTGCTGTGCCTGGAGAACACCACCAACACGACGGGTGGTCGGGTCTACAGCGCGAAGCATCTGGCTGAATTGGCGAGCTGGGCGCATGCCAACGGACTGCAAGTTCACCTGGACGGTGCCCGCATCTGGAATGCGGCGGCAGCCACTGGCTCGTCACTGGCGGAACTGGTGCAACACGTCGACTCGGTCTCAGCCTGTTTTTCCAAAGGTCTGGGTTGCCCGATGGGATCTGTCGTTGTCGGTACGCACGAATTGGTGCAGCGCGCCCGCCGGGCCCGCAAAATTTTTGGCGGGGCCCTGCGACAGGCGGGCATTCCCGCAGCCGCGGCCCTTTATGCCCTCGATCATCATCGAGAACGTCTGCGGGACGATCACGCGAATGCCCGCGCACTGGCAGACGGACTGGCAAACATCCCGGGACTGGCGGTAGATCTCGCCGCGGTGGAAACCAACATCGTCATCATTCACGTCGCGCCTGGAGTTGGCACGGCCAAGCAATTGGCGTCCCGGCTGTGGGAGCGCGGTGTGAGACTGTATGACCTGGGCCCGCAGATGTTGCGGGCGGTGACCCATCTGGACGTCGCTGCGGAGGACATTGCCCGAGCGATTCCGATCTTTGCAGAGAGCCTGCACGACCTGGCGTCCGTCAGGAATGATCCAGCCGGTGTGCGATCGTAGCCCGCCCGACAGCGAACGTCGTCCACCGCAGCCGAGTTCCCGCAAGAGTGTGAGCTGACGCAATGACGCTTTGGCAAATGATGGGTGGTTACTGGTGTGTTCTCGCGGTTGTGTGGTCGCTGCCTATCATGGCGGATGACGGCGTGAAAGACCCAGTTCCCTGCGAACTGTTTAACGGCCGCGATCTTGCGAACTGGGTGCCGGTGAATGTGGCACCCGATACGTTTTCCGTGCGCGACGGCGTGATCGTGGATAGCGGCAGGCCGACCGGGCTGCTGCGCACGACAGCCATGTACGAAAACTTCATCGCCGAGTTTGAATGGCGGCACTTGGTGTCTGGGGGGAACTCCGGCTTCTTCATCTGGGCCGACGGGCTCCCGTCGACCGGCACGCCGTTTCCCCTCGGGATCGAAATTCAGATCCTCGATAACGGTTACAGCGCGAAAGGGAAAAACGAGTGGTACACCACCCACGGCGACATTTTTCCCGTGAACGGGGCTCGGCTGACCCTCGCGGGGCGCATCTCGCCCAACGGGGCCCGCAGTTTTCCTATGGAGGAACGAAGCCTCGCGGCCCCGGCGTGGAATCACTATCGCATCGTCGCCAATCACGGCTCGATCGAACTGAGTGTGAATGGCAAGGCGGTCACAACGGCGCATGACGCTCAGCCGCGAAAGGGATACCTAATGTTCGAAGCCGAAGGGAGCGAGTGCCAGTTTCGCAACTTTCGCTTTGAATCGCTGCCCAGCACGCAGGCGAGCGACGCCCAGACGGCTCGCGCTGCCGACGGGTTTCTGCCGTTGTTCAACGGAGTGGATCTGCGCAACTGGAGAGTGAGCGAGCGTGCCGCTGCGAGGTGGCAGACGCCGGGCGATTTGCTGGAAACCGGCCAGTCCGACGATGGAGTGTCTTTGCTCGGGGCTGAGTCCGCGCTGTGGACTGAGCGTGACTGGGGGGATGTGCAGTTGATTTGCGACTGGCGGTGGAAGCAGTCCCCAGAGTCGGCGGCGGCGGGCGGAGGAATCCTGCTGCGCGGTTCGCCAACTCATGGTTTGTTGTTGGCCAGTGGGCTTTACACGGGGCGGGTGGCCGAAGGATCGCTGCCGGCAGAACACGGCCAACTCGATATCGAAAAAACTTCTGCCGACGCGGCGCTGTGGAATGCAGCCTTGGTCCCCGCGGGTCGCTGGAATCGCCTGGAGTTGTCGCTACAGGGCCAGCGCGTGACCGCAAACGTGAACGGCCAGTTGGTGCTCGATGATCGACCTTGGTCAAATTTGCCGGCCACGGGACCAATTGGCCTGCTCCCTTCCGGCGGTGACACCGCGGCAGGCGACCAGGCGACCACCCTGCAGTTGCGCAACGTGCTGATTCGCGAATTGCATCCCGCCAGCGGGCGGGCTCCGGCGACGCCGTAGTGGTTTGTCTATCCCTGCTTGTCAGGCACAGTTGGGGTCGCGGGGGCATGGCGTCAGGCACAGCCTGACCTACTGGTCTGACTATCGCTATGTGTCAGGCATCGTCTGGGTCACGTCGGGTGCCACGGCTGGCTTGCCCAGCCGTGTGAGCGGAGGGACCG
>JBGSIP010000332.1:0-3881 GCA_041742495.1 Planctomycetaceae bacterium | reverse complement strand
GGACATTGAAGGCCCGCTCTTCGACACCTGGCCAGGACGCGGGCACGAGTTGCTGTTCGGTGATGTCCCCTGGCAAGAGCTTGCCCCGGCAACCATGCAACAGAAAAAGCAGAAGTCTTATCGGCCGCAGTTTGCGTTCGTTTCACGCGACCCGACTGCGGATGCCGCGCGGCTGTTGCAGCGGTTCTTACCCCTGGTCTATCGCCGACCCATCGTCGATGCGGATCTGGCTCCGCTGCTGGCATTGACGCAGGCCGAACTTGCTGCCGGAGCGAACTTTGAGCAGTCCCTGCGGACGGCCTACATCGCAGCCCTCTGCTCGCCCGACTTTTTGTATTTGCGGGAACCGGCCGGATCGTTGAATGACTACGCGCTGGCGTCGCGGCTCTCTTACGCTTTCTGGAAGACCTTGCCGGACGAAGAGCTGCTGCAACTGGCGGCACAAGGAGAGCTGTCCCAGCCAAATGTCCTGCTGGCTCAGGTAAAACGACTGCTGCGCGATCCGCGGTCGTCCCGATTTGTCACAGCGTTTACCGGCCAGTGGCTCAACTTGCGCGACATCGACTTCACCATTCCGGACAACCGACTTTATCCTGAATATGACGATGCCCTCAAGGATGCCATGGTGGCCGAGACGGAAGGCTTCTTCGCAGAGGTACTACACAACAATCGGAGTCTACTCGATTTTATCGACTCGGACTGGACGATGCTGAACGAGCGGCTCGCGCGGCACTATGGAATCGACGGAGTCGAGGGGGCCGACATGCGACCTGTGGCCCTGCAGCCAGAACATCACCGGGGTGGGGTGCTGACGCATGCCAGCGTACTGAAGGTGTCCGCGAACGGCACCACAACTTCCCCGGTCGTGCGAGGTGTCTTTGTGCTGGAGCGAATTCTGGGAGTGTCTCCCCCCGCTCCACCCCCGGGTGTGCCTGGAGTCGAGCCGGACATTCGCGGCGCGACCACGCTGCGGAAGCAACTGGAGCAGCATCGTCAGATCGAATCTTGCAACAACTGTCATCGCGTGATCGACCCGCCGGGCTTTGCGCTGGAGAATTATGACGTGATGGGGGGCTGGCGGGAGAACTATCGGTCGCTGAATCGTGATTTTCCACAGCCTTCGGCGGAGCAGCGCGGCAGCACTCGCAACGTGCAATGGCGCGTCGGTCCCCGCGTGGATGCAGCCGGCGAAACGCCCGCGGGACGCCCGTTCCAGAATCTGACCGACTACAAGCAACAGT
Source organism: Planctomycetaceae bacterium (assembly GCA_041742495.1). Lineage (GTDB taxonomy): Bacteria > Planctomycetota > Planctomycetia > Planctomycetales > Planctomycetaceae > JBGSIP01. The sequence goes on along the minus strand of JBGSIP010000332.1, from coordinate 2,640 downwards.
TGCTGGCACAGCCCGAGCTCTTCACACGGGCGCTGACGGAAAAACTCGCGGTCTATCTGACCGGCCGTACGATGGGATTCTCCGATCGCACTGAGTTGGACCGCATCTCTCAGTCGGTTGCTCGGCAGGGTTACGGATTTGAACAGTTGATCATCGAGATCGTGCAGAGTGGCATTTTTTGCGGTGAGTGAACGAACACGCTAAGGGGCAGATCATGCTGCAGATCGCAGAGAAGAAACACCTTTCGCGCAGAACGCTTTTGCGGGGGACCGGTGCAGCGCTGTTGCTACCTTGGCTCGATGCCATGCTGCCTGCGTTTGCGACGACCGCACAGGCGGCTGCGGCCACTGCGGCACCGCAACGATTCGTCGCGCTGATGTATGGGCTCAGTTTTCACGGCCCGTATTTCTTTCCAGAGCAGACGGGGCGCGATTACGCGGCCAGCGAATACCTGCGGCTGATCGAGCAGCATCGCAACGACTTCACGGTGATCTCGGGGCTCTCCCACGTCGATCAAAACGGCAACAATGGGCACGCAACGACGCTCACCTGGCTGACGGCCGCCCGGCATCCGGGGCTGCCGGGGTTCAAGAACAGCATTTCGTTCGATCAGGAACTGGTGCAGAAACTGCAGCCGGATACACGGTTTCCCAGTCTGGTTCTGAGCGTGGGGGGAGACAAGTCGTTGTCGTGGACCGGGAATGGAACCCAGTTGCCGAGTGAGTCTTCCCCGGCCGACCTGTTTGCCAAACTGTTCGTGGCGGGAACACCCGCAGAGATCAAACAGCAAACGCAGGAATTCCAGCGCGGCCGCAGTATCCTCGACACTGTGGGCTCCGCCGCTCGGCGATTCAATAAGTCGTTGGGCCCCCGCGATCAGCAGAAGCTCGATCAGTACTTCACGTCAGTGCGTGAACTGGAGAGCAGCATTCAACAGCGCGAGGGTTGGTTGCACCGTCCGAAGCCACAGGTGGAAGTGAGCCCTCCTCGTGACGTGACCGACCGTTTCGACATTGTCGCTCAGACGCGGCTGATGCACGATTTGATCACGCTGGCATTGCAGACCGATTCGACCCGCGTCATCACGTATTCTGCGGGTGGATTCAACCCGGTGCCCAAGATCGAAGGAGTCGACATTGGCTGGCACGATCTGTCACATCATGGCCAGGACGAACAGAAGATTGACGAGTTGGCAATCATCGAACGGGCGGAATTCAAGGAGATCGATCGGTTGCTGACGCTGATGAAGACTGCGCGCGATGCCAGCGGATCGGTGCTGGACACCACCACCCTGCTCATTGGCAGCAACCTGGGGAATGCCAGCGCGCATCATTGGCGCGACTTGCCGATTCTGCTGGCGGGAGGCGGTTTTCAGCATGGACAGCATCTGGCGGCCGGCGGCTCTGGTTTGGACAACAGTCGTCTGAGCAATCTCTTCGTACAGATTGCCCGCCACATGGGGGTCGATACGGAGCAGTTCGGCAGTAGCGACGCCAGCAGCGTACAGGGCCTCCTGTCGTAGTCCGCATGCAAAGAAAATGATCGCAGGTGAGGAATTCACGAATGGTACCGCGCCGGTGTTTGTGGCAACTCTCGCGGAAGGCCGTGTTTGGTCTAACGTTGCTCCTCGTAACGGGGCCGGTTGCCCCCGTTCTGCTGGCGGAAGACGAACGGCCCGAAGTGGTCGCGGCTGCCTGGAAACGCCGCGCGGAAATCCCACTGGGGGGCGACTTCAAACCGCAGCCAGAAGCGCCTGTGTTTGTGGCTGTGGGGCATGGCGGACGAATTCTGATCTCGCGCGACGATGGCCAATCGTGGAGCCAGTGTTTCTGGGGTTTCCCCGGCTCAGATCATGGTCCCTGGGCGACGAAAGCGATTGCCTACACAAACGGCGTGTTTGTTGTGCCGATTGGCTGGGGTGCGGCGACGTCCTGGCTGGCTTCTGAAGATGGTCAGTACTGGCGGCACTTGACCAGCGGGCAGTCGACATTAAATGGAGTCAAGGAGGCGCAGGGTGATCCGTCCGTCATGCCTGCAACGTGGGGAATTGCCGGCGGCAACGGAGTCTTCGTCACTGGCGGATACATGCAGATGGCCGCGACCCACGACTTTGGGAAGTCGATCACGGCGTTCTCGTTGTATGCATTCAAGCAGGACCCGCGTCCGCGGAAGCTGGTGACTCATCATGTCAGCCCCATCTATTGCGGGGATGCGAGTGGCCGTTTTCTGGCACTCGGCAACGATCGCTCCAAATTGAATACGGTGTTCGGAAACCTGTGGGCCTCGGATGATCGGGGACTGACGTGGCAGTGGCTGGAACCGCCATTGTTGAACGGGAATTGCGATGGCTACAGCGGGATGCTTTCCAACGGGAGCGTCGTCATGATTGCTGACCAGTCTGCCGCCAATGTGTTCACGTCCGCCGATGCAGGGGAAAGTTGGGCCGGCCCGTTTCCGACTGGACTGGAGCGGGCCACACTGAGTGTGGTGGGCCACGAATTCTGGCTGGTTGCCAGCAAGGCAGCGCGAACCAGTGCCGACGGCCAGTCATGGCGCGACCTGCCCAAGGGCATTCCGACTGGCAAACTGGTTGCGTCACCGGCGGGGACCATCATCTGCGTGGACCGGCAAAGAACCAAT
>JBGSIP010000331.1:0-2646 GCA_041742495.1 Planctomycetaceae bacterium | reverse complement strand
GACGACGGTGGGGGCCGCGCTGGTTGTCTGCCTGTCGACCCGCCTGGATATGGCCCAGTTCACGCTGCTGGTCACTGCGGCATCGCTGTCGACCATGTGGCTGGGCCGGGTGGAGTCGCGTTCGCGAATCATCGTCGCAGGGATCGTGGCGGGGGTCCTCGTCATGCTGACCGATCTGGGCCTGACGGTGGTTCGCAGCAACTCGCTGCAGCAGTCGCCATTGGACTGGCCCGTGTGGGAATCGGCTTTGCGATCGGGTGCGTGGTGCATTTTCGCCGGCTATCTGGTGGCGGGGAGCCTGCCGTTTATCGAGCGTCTGTTTGGCATTGTGACGGGCATCAGTCTGCTGGAGCTGAGCGACCCCTCGCACCCGTTGCTGCAGGAGCTGGTCCGCCGCGCCCCCGGGACTTACAACCACTCGGTGACCGTGGCCACGATGGCCGAAGCGGCGGCTGAGAAGATTGGCGCCGATGGTCTGCTCACGCGGGTCGGGGCTTATTTTCACGATATCGGGAAGATGCCCAAGGCAGAGTATTTCGTCGAGAACATTCGCGCGGGCATGTCCAATCGCCATGAGCAACTGGCACCGGCGATGAGCACGCTGATCATCATTGGTCACGTGAAGGACGGGGTTGATCTGGCACGGCAGTATCACTTGCCGCAGGCCATCATCAACTTTGTGGAGCAGCATCACGGAACGACGCTGGTGGAGTACTTTTACAACGTCGCTTCGGAGCGAGCCGAAAACGACCCGGCCAAAGAGACGGTGGTTCAAGAGTCGTCCTTCCGTTATCCGGGGCCCAAACCGCAATCCAAGGAGGCGGCAGTGATGATGCTGACTGACGCGGTGGAAAGTGCCAGCCGCACACTCAGCGAGCCTACGCCGTCCCGCATTGAGAGTCTGGTCCACGCACTGCTGATGAAGCGACTGCTGGATGGCCAGTTTGATGAGAGCAGCCTGACGCTGGCCGAACTGCACATTGTGGAGCAATCGCTGATCAAGTCTCTCAACGCCATTTATCACGGCCGTATCGCGTATCCGGAACGTCGTGCCTCGTAACCACGGGGTAGCGCAGCCAGCCATCCGGCGCGCGACCGGCGTCCCATTGGCGACGGAATGGTTCCACACACAACGCGGCCCAGGCGGAAGAATCGATGGCGATGACGGCAGATCAGGCACCCGCGCCACAATCGGTCATGCCGGCCAGGGAGGTGCGGTTTGGCTTTGGTCGCAACTGGCAGAATTTCCGTCGCACAGTGAACGCACATCGTCGGCAGTCGGCTCGCGAGTCTGTCGAACGCCTGCTCGGCGTGAAGACTCTGGCCGGGCAAACGTTTCTGGATGCGGGCTGCGGCAGCGGGCTGTTTTCACTGGCGGCGACCGACTTGCAAGCGGCCAGTGTGCGATCGTTCGACTACGACCCGGATTCGGTCGCCTGTACGCAATCGCTGCAGGCAGAGTTTCATCCCGGTCATCCCGGTTGGGTGATCGAACGCGGAAGCTGCCTGGACGCTGATTATCTGTTGTCGCTGGGGCACTTCGACGTGGTGTACAGTTGGGGTGTCCTGCACCACACGGGACAGATGTGGACGGCGATTGCGTTGACGGCCGAGCGGGTCCGTCCGGGAGGGATGTTGGTCGTGTCGATCTACAACCGTCAGCCCTGGTCGGGGGTCTGGACGTGGATCAAGCGTACATACAGCCGGCATTGGCTGGGGCGGCTACTGATTTTGAGCACGGTATTCCCGGCTTATGCGGTGGCACAGTTCTGCGGGCGGCTGCTGCGGGGGCAGAATCCGCTGCGGATCTATCGTGAGTATCGAGGCGAACGAGGGATGTCGTGGTTCCACGACATGATTGACTGGCTGGGGGGCTATCCGTTTGAAGTCGCCCGGCCGGAGGAGATTTTTGAGTTCCTCCACCACCGGGGGTTTGAACTGCGACAGCTGAAAACCGTGGGGATCAGTTCGGGCTGTAACGAGTTTGTGTTCCAGCGGACACCCGCGGAATCGCTGCCCTGACCACCCCCCGGGGGGCATGCAAGGATTTCAGCGAACGAATTCCTGCATCAGGCGAACCCACCCAGTTTGTGCTGGCAGTTGCCGCGCCGGGGCTTAGAATCAAGGTTCGCTGATGTGAATCTCCCAACAGGTCCTTGGGGAGACTGGTACGGTTTGCGCGCCCGGTGGGCGCTGGCTGGCCGTGACGAAACGGGAGCTTGTTGTCGTGTCGAGCAGAGACGCCGGTCAGAAAGACGTCATGTTGCAACGGCCCTTCTACGCGCCTCGATGCTGGTGGCTTACCGCATGTCTGTGGCTGGCGTGCGGTTTGGTGTCTGATGTTTGGGGCCAGAATGAGCCCGCCGTGCTGTTTGAGACGGAGATTCGGCCGCTGCTGGTCAAGCATTGCCTGGAGTGTCATTCGGCAGCAGAAGCCTCAGGCGGATTGAATCTGGAATCGCGGGCGGGGTGGTTGCGCGGGGGTGACTCTGGACCTGCCATCAATGTGGCGCAGCCGGAGGAGAGTCCGCTGCTGGTGGCCGTGAAGTATGCGAATCCACACTTGCAGATGCCTCCGGCGGGGCGCTTGTCAGCGGACGAGGTTGCAGCCCTCGAGCGCTGGGTGGCAACCGGGGCGTTTGATCC
>JBGSIP010000330.1:0-2058 GCA_041742495.1 Planctomycetaceae bacterium | reverse complement strand
CGCTGCGGGAGGCGCCGCCGACGGTCCTGGCCGTCAAGTGGTTGCGCCCCCGACGGAGACGGAGTTGAACGAGGGTCCGCCGGCACCCGAGTTGCCCGCCGATCGCTCTGCTGCGGACACACGTTCGTGACGGCGACCAAGCCGGGTGGCTGGAAACACTGGTGGGAACGCTGGTGGTTCCTCGTCGGACTGCTGGCGGCCGTCGTCGGCGCGGTGCTGGGGGGCACGAGCAGCGCGGCCCCGGTGTTGATTCAGGCGAGTCAGCACGTTTCGTCGGTGTGGCTCACCGCCATCATCCTGGGGTTGATGGCGTTTACGTTGCCCACCCATCGGCTGGGTCATGCCCTTCGCAATCCGGGCCCCGTATTGTGGGCTGCGGGGATGAATCTGGTGCTCATTCCCCTCGTCGGTGGGGTGACGGCCTGGGGATTTGCCAGTCGGGAATTGGCGCTGGGACTGATTATTGCCGTGAGCGTGCCGAGCACACTCGCGAGTGCATCCGTGTGGGCCCGCCGTGCCGGGGGAAACGACGCAGTGTCGCTGGTGACCACACTGCTGACAAACGGTCTGTGCTTTGTGGTCACTCCCGCCTGGATTCTGTTGTTCTGGGGGGCTCAGACGCAGCTCGACCCGGTCGATCTCATTTTGCGGATGACAGTCACGGTGGTCGTTCCGATGCTCGTCGGCCAGACGTTGCGATGTTTTCCGCTGCTGCAACACGTCGCTGATCGACGCAAGACGGAACTCGGCTATCTGGCGCAAACAGGCATTCTGCTGGTGGTCTTCAAAGCCACGCTGGGGAGCGCCGGCCAACTATTGGCTGCAGTGCAGACCGATGTCTGGCCACTCGTGCTGGTGTGGCTCGCCGCGGTGGCCATCCACGTGGGCGGACTCTGGCTCGCCGATCGCGGGGCCCGGGCGATTGGCTTCTCCCGGGCAGATCGCATCGCGATTGCCTTCTCCGCCAGCCAGAAAACGATGCCGATCGGGGTCGCGCTGGCGACCGATCCGCTGGTCAACACGCTGCCGGTGGCTTCGCTGGTGGTGTTTCCGGTGCTCGCCTATCACGTCAGCCAACTGACGCTCGATAGCTGGGTCATTGAACGCTATCGAGCGGGAGCCTCCCGCCAGCCGACCGCTGCTGCCGCGAAGCCCCCGGCACACTGATGGATCGACGCAGTAATCGAACGGGGACACCGCCGGTTGGCTTGTTCCGTCGCGTGACTATGACTTCGGGTTGGCGGCCGCTCGCTTGCGGGCCGCAATGAACGATCGCACGCACAGGATCACAAACACCGTGCAGATGACTGCCATCCCCAGCACAAACAGTCCGGCCCGGGAGTTGGCAGCCGGATTGCCCAGTGTGCTGGCAAATCGTCCCCAACCTGCCAGCGCCCCCAACAGCCCGACCGTGACGGCGGCGTGCATGGCGTGCTTACGCCAGGCCGCCTTGAATGCCAACAGTCCCGGCAGACCAATCGCCAGACCGACAAAGGCGGGAATCAGCGATGTGGGGCTGCGATGGTCGGGGTCTCCTCCAAGGTAGCCAAACACGCCCAAAGCGATCAGAATAGCAGCCGTAGCGAGTGCAACTTGCGGCATCGGAAACCTTTAGTGAAAAGCGGCTGGCAGCAGGAGAGGCAGATCGCCCGCGGCCTGTGGGAGACTGTTTCGGGGCGGCGACGGGAAAACGGTCTACAGTCGACCGATCGCTCGATTCTAGTTCGCAGGCGAGAGATTGCGACCTTCGACCCCGCCGGCGAACCACAGACACCGTTTCGCGGCAGGCCGGTCGCTCGGACCGCGGGGACATTCAACCAGCAGGCCGCTCGCACCACGCGGGTGGCGGAATCACGGCAGGAGTACTATGGCGAGTTTTGTGGAACGGTTGCACGAGGCCGTTCGCGGCAAGGGGACTCCGGCACTGGTCGGCCTCGATCCACGATGGGAGCGGCTGCCGAAAGAAATCGTTGAACGCTCGTCGGGTGGCTACTCCGATATCTACGACCTGGCCGCCGCCGCGTTTGAAGAGTTCTGCATCCGCATCATCGACGTGGT
>JBGSIP010000329.1:0-6928 GCA_041742495.1 Planctomycetaceae bacterium | reverse complement strand
TGTGTTCACGCGCGCATTCTGCGGTCAGAGCGTCTGCTCACCCAGCAAGAGTGCGATCTATTCCGGCATGCTGCCACACGCGAATGGCATCTGGCGAAACGTCTTCAATGGCAGCCCCAAGTACGGCAAACCGGCAGAGTGGATCCCACTGCCGAATCCCCTCACCGCGGCCAACGACCCCAGTAACACGGGCGTGGGCGGGCTGCATGAAGACATTCCCACGCTGATCGAACAGTTCAAGGCGGCCGGCGTGTACTGCGGGGTGTCCAACAAGCTGCACGTGCAACCGGCTCGCAAGTTTCCTTACGACAAGTTCTATGACCAGGCAGACCTCGAGGCGGTCATCGCCGATGCGGGCGACCGTCCGTGGTTGTTCTGGTGCAACCCCGGTGACACACACGCCCCCTTCTGGAAATCCGTGCGGGACAAACTGACCGATCCTCAGGACAAGAATTCCGCTCCCAACGATGTCGATCCGGACGAAATCAAGATGCTGCCTTGGCTCGCCGACACGCCAGCCACACGAATTGATATCGCCCAGTACTACTCCAACGTCCGCAATATCGATGAGTTTGTCGGGCGGATGCTGAAGAAGCTGCACGCGTCGGGGCAGGCGGAGCAAACGCTCGTGGTGTTCACCGGCGATCACGGAATTGGCATCCATCGCGGCAAAACGAGCGTGTATCCCGCGGGCACGCACATCCCCTGTTACATCAGTGGTCCCGGTGTCAAACCGGGTCGGACCATTTCAACACCCATTTCACAAATGGACTTCAATCCGACCTTTCTGGAAGTGTTTGGAGTGCCCCCGTCGGACGTCTGCTGTGGAGCTTCTCTCTGGCCAATACTGGACGGACGGGCCGACACCATCGCAGGTCGTCGCACCGTCATGACCGAAACGAACAACAGCCTGATGTCCGCTCCCGGGGGCGGCAACACCACGGCGGCACGGGCGGTGTGCGACGGTCGTTACTACTACATTCGCAACCTGGTTCAGGAGCGTGTCACCGGCCCTGAGGAGCAAACAGTGTTTGTAGGCAGCGGCCACGGAGAATACGGTGACCCGGGCCCTCAGTATGCCATCGATACCCACGACGAAACTGTCCGTCACAAGGACGATCAGCCTTTGCCCTATGAGCTGCTCCGCCAACTCTGCCTGAACGATGCGCCGCCCGAGGAGTTGTACGACCTCGACGCCGACCCCTGGGCGGTGCACAATCTGATCGACGACCCCGCGTCGGCCGCAGTGCTTGCGACTTTGCGAACGGAAATGGCAGGATGGCGGGAACGGACGCATGACGCCGACGTTCACCCGAGCCACATTCCAAGGCGTACGACCCCGCGACCAGCGGCCCCTTGAAGGTTGCTTGGGTTCGCGGTGAATCCGTTGCCAGCCAAACCGCATATCGCTCCCGTCCGCGACCAGTCACCCGGCCGTCCAATCGGTAATCTTCACCTTGCTGGAATTTCGAGACTCGGGAACCCCACTGATGATCATTCGCGCGTTGTTGACGGGACTGACCTGCCTGGTTTTGTCCAGCTTCTGTCTCGCTGCGGAACCCCTCAATGTCCTTGTGCTCTATGCCGACGATTGGCGTTTCGACACGCTCGGCGTCGCCGGCCATCCCGTCGTGCAGACGCCCAACATTGACCGGCTCGCGACGGAAGGGGTCCGCTTCACACACAACTGCGTCACCACGTCCATTTGCGGCGTGAGTCGCGCCACCCTGCTGACAGGACAGTGGATGTCACGGCATGGGAATCCCGCCTTCTCCATGTTTAAGACCCCGTTTGCAGAAACCTATCCCGCCATGCTCCGCGCCGGCGGCTATCACGTGGGCCACGTCGGGAAATGGCACAACGGAAAGTTCCCCGCCAATGAATACGACTTCGGCCGCGAGTACGCCGGCAAGCATTGGTACGACCTGCCCGACGGTCGACATGTCCATGTCACGCAGCGGAACGAAGAAGACGCTTTGGAATTCTTGAAATCGCGGCCGACGGACAAGCCGTTCTGTCTCACAGTGGCATTCTTCGCGACACACGCCGAAGACGGCCACCCCGATCAATATCTGCCGCAACCGGCATCAATGTCGCTGTACGAGGACGTGCAGATCCCTGTCCCCGTCAATGCCAACGATGAATCGTGGGAACGCCTGCCGGACTTCTTCGATCAGAACAACGAAGGTCGCAATCGCTACACGTGGCGCTTTGACGAACCCGCCAAGTACCAGCGGATGATGAAGAACTATTACCGTTTGGCCACCGAAGTCGATGCCACGTGCGGACGCCTGCTCAACACTCTTCAGGAGCAGGGACAGCTCGACAATACGTTCGTGATTTTCACCACGGACAATGGCTACTTTCACGGAGAACACGGACTGGCCGACAAATGGTATCCGCACCAGGAAAGCATCCGGGTGCCGCTGATCATTCGCGATCCTCGGATGCAGGCCGCCGTGCGTGGCACCACCAACGACGAATTCACGTTGAACGTCGATCTGGCCCCCACCATTCTGGCTGCCGCCGGCCATTCGCCGGCACCGCACATGCAGGGGCAGGATCTGGCTCCTCTGTATCTGACTGATACCAAGCCCAACTGGCGAAGTGAATTCTTCTACGAGCACGCCACCTTCAAGAACAAGAGCTTCATTCCCGCCTCGCAGGCGCTGGTTCGCAAAGACTTGAAGTACTTCTACTGGGCGGACCACGATGTGGAGCAACTGTTCGATCTGCGGACTGATCCCCGCGAAGAGCACGACCTCAGGCATGATCCGCAATACGCGCAAGTTCTCGCCGAAATGCGGACCCGCTTTCAGGAGTTGCGTGCTGCTGCCAAGTGAAACCTCGCAGGATTCGACCACTGGCACATCCGCGGTGGCCGCAACCACGGCCGCCGCGGAACGTATTGTGTGTACCGCGTCCGTCGAATGCATTTCCGTGCAGGTCGCGGCTCGTACGGCGCGAGCAACAAGTTCCCGTCCGGTGCTTTATCGATGCCTTCAACCCAAGGTCAGCTCATGACTTCGATGCGCTCCGCGTTGCTGCTGTTGGGTCTGCTGTTGATAGCCCCCGTGGTGCCGGCCGCCGACTCAGTGACCGTTTCCGGGGAGCTCAAGCAATGGCACGCGGTCACGCTGACTCTCGACGGTCCATTGGCCAATGAGTCGGATACGGCTCCGAATCCGTTCACGGACTGTGCGTTCTCGGTGAAATTCACCCACGAAAGCGGTTCGCCGTCCTATGTGGTTCCTGGCTACTTTGCTGCCGACGGAAATGCCGCGGAAACCAGTGCCGAATCGGGCAACAAATGGCGGGCCCACCTGTCGCCCGACAAAACTGGCCGCTGGAACTACACCGTGTCCTTCAAGCAGGGGGCACTCGCGGCCCTCAATGGTGGCGGACAACCGTTCACCCCCTACCATGGCCTGCAAGGCTCGTTCACCGTTGGCGAAACCGACAAGTCCGGCCGCGACCTGCGCGCCCACGGCCGCCTGGCCTATGTTCGCCAGCATCATCTGCAGTTTCAGGGGACTGGAAAGTATTTCCTGAAGGTGGGAGCCGACGCACCGGAGACGCTGCTTGCCTATGTCGACTTCGACGGCACAGAAACCCTCAATCGCAAGGCACCTCTCAAGACGTGGGGGCCCCATGTGCAGGACTGGCGCGAGGGTGATCCCACGTGGAAAGCTGGCCGCGGCAAAGGGCTGATCGGGGCCATCAATTACCTCTCTGGCAAGGGGATGAACGTCTTCTCGTTCCTCACCTATGCCGCCGGCGGTGATGGCGACAACGTGTGGCCTTTCATCCAGCGCAACGACAAGCTGCACTACGACTGCTCGAAACTTGACCAGTGGGGCATCGTGTTTGCCCATGGAACGCACCAGGGAATGTACCTCCACTTCAAACTCTCGGAACGTGAGAACTCGGGGGTCATCATGCCGGACAGCATGGCAATGGACGGCGGCGACCTGGGCACCGAACGAAAGCTCTACCTGCGTGAGATGATTGCCCGCTATGCCCACCACCTTGCCCTCAACTGGAACCTCGGCGAGGAAAACTCGCAGTCCGTCCAGCAACAGCGCGACATGGCTCGGTACATCAGTGAGCTCGACCCGTATCACCATCTCATCGTCGCACACACCGGCGGCGGATGGGGCTCCCATGAGAGCTTCTATCCGCACATGGTCGGCGATCAATCCGCGTTGACTGGTGCCTCACTGCAGACGCGTGACGTGATGGATACCCACAAGTACGTTCTTCACTGGCTCGGCGCCAGTGCCGACGCGGGCAAACCGTGGGTCGTTGCCAATGATGAACAGGATCTCGGACGCACGGGCACCCCGCCAGATCCCGACTTTGCTGGATATGTCCAAAAGGAGGGCCCCAAAACCGACGCCATTCGCAAATACGCCCTGTGGGCCACGCTGATGGCCGGGGGTGCCGGCATCGAATACTACTTTGGCTACGTGCACATCGAGAATGATATCCTGTGCGAGAACTGGCGCAGTCGCGACAGAACTTGGGACTATGCCCGTCTGGCACACGAGTTTTTTGTTGAGCAGCAGGTCCCCTTCTGGGAGACCCGCAATGCGAACGCACTTGTTGGCAACGCAGCGAACAACAACTCGAAGTACTGCCTCGCCAAGACCGGCGAGCTGTATCTGGTGTACCTCCCCACCGGAGGGACAACGAGTCTCGACCTGACTGACGCCCAGGGAGACTTCAGCGTGCACTGGTACAACCCGCGCACCGGAGGCAAGCTGCTGCCCGGCACAGTCGCCACGGTCACCGGCGGCTCTACGGTAGATTTGGGAGCCGCTCCCGACACCACCTCCGAAGACTGGCTGATTGTCATTCGCAAGTAGTCGGAATAATTTCCCGCTCCAGCCCCGCCGCTGCTGAAGGCCATGATGTGGCACAGCGCTGATCGCTTGCAGTGCTTCGCCCCGTCTTCCGCTGCTCTCTACCCCTGCAGCCGTCCCTCCCTCGGAACTTCGCTCATGATTGCCCGCCGCTTCCAGAACATTGCACCACTCCTGCTGGCGCTCTCAGTCCTTGTTTTCGTTTCCCCGTGCGCGGCAGCCGATCCCCCAGCAGAGCGCCCGAACATCATCATGATCTTGACCGATGATATGGGGTTTTCAGATCTGGGCTGTTACGGCGGTGAAATCAACACACCCAACCTGGATCGCCTCGCCCAGACCGGGTTGCGATTCTCGCAGTTCTACAACTGCGGCAAATGCGAGCCGACGCGCGCCGCCATTGTCTCGGGCCATCAATGGTGGAGCTGGGACCCCAACGTGGCCGTCCGCAAGGGAAGTCCGAATCTCGGCGAAGTGCTACAACTGGCCGGCTATCGCACCATGATGTTGGGGAAATGGCATGCCGATGGCGTTCCGTTCGAACGTGGCTTCCACCGCCATTTTGGCTTCATGGGGGGCGGCACCGATTTCTTTCTCGGGGACGACTCGTTCACGCTCGATGGTCAGCCGTGGCCGGTCCCCAAAGATTTCTATGTCACCTCTGCCTTGTCAGAGCAGGCAGTACGGTTTGTTCAGGAAGAGCACAATGCCCATCCCGACCAGCCCTTCTTTATGTATCTGGCCTACAACGCACCTCACTCTCCCATTCAGGCGCTGCCGGAAGACCTCGCCAAGTATCGGGGCAAGTACCTCGCCGGGTGGGATCAGTTGCGTGCCGCACGCTTTGAAAAACAGCAGCAAATCGGTCTCGCGACGGCGGCGTGGCACCTGCCGCCACGGCCGGACAACATTCCCGCATGGGATTCACTCGATGAAAAGTCCCGCGACTTCGAAGACCTGCGCATGGCCACCTCTGCCGCCATGGTCGATCGCGTGGATCAAGGGATCGGCCGATTGATTCAGGCGCTCGAAAGCCTGGGAGTACGCCAAAACACCGTCATCATGTTCGTCAATGACAACGGTGCCAGCCCCAACGATCGCGCCCGGCGTGGCGATTTTGGCACCCCCGGGTGTACGTGGAACACCGGTGTGGGCTGGGCGCATTTGTCCAACACCCCGATGAAGTTTTACAAGCGCACCCAGCACTCGGGCGGTGTCACAACCCCCTTTATTGTGAACTGGCCAGCGGCGGTTTCCCCTCGGGCAGAGTTTGTCGATCAGCCCTGTCATGTGACGGACCTGCTTCCTACGCTGATCGATCTGGCCGGAGCCGAATATCCCCTCGACTTCAACCAGTTGCAGCATCCTCCGCTGCCGGGCCGCTCGCTGGTCTCCATCTGGACGGACAACGCCGTACTCCCCCCGCGAACCATGCACTTCTCGCTATTCAACAACATGGCTGTCGTTCACGATGGCTGGCGACTCGTCACGGCGTACGGGCATCCGTGGGAACTGTACGATCTGACGACCGACCGTACGGAAGTGACCGATCTCTCCACAGCGCGGCCCGACAAACTGCAGGAGATGCTGGCCCTGCAAAAGGCCTTCTACCTGCGCGATGACGTCCGACTGAGGTTGAGCACCGGCGAACGCGAACCGGAATACGCGCCCATCTACCGGGAAGATGGCCGCATCGGCCCGGGGTCGCCCGAACGCTTGGAGAACCCCGAACTGGTGGATGCGCTCAACAAGTTGCGATCCACTGGTTTGCTCGGCACGCCCGAAGAACTAGCCGCGGTCCAGCCCGCGTCTGATCGTCCAAAACCTGATCGCCCCAAACGCGGCAAAGCCCGGCAGGCAGAAGACACCGAGAATTCCGCGAATTGAAAGCGGGGCAGTGATTCAGCGCTGCCCCTAAGCTTGGGGAACAGTTCGGCCGAGCCCTTAGCACCCGGCTGCCCATGCTGACACGTGCGGCAAATCAGGGCCCCTGACGAAATTGGGGGTCGTGATTGCCTGGGGTCAACAGTGCGGCCGGGTGATTATTCGCCCGGCCGAGCACC
>JBGSIP010000328.1:0-6228 GCA_041742495.1 Planctomycetaceae bacterium | reverse complement strand
TCGAACGTGCGGAAACTGGTCGCCAGCCTGCGACCATTCGGGCCAGCGAGAATCCTCCGCCGCTGGAGAAAGTCCACACGCCGCGCGTCGGTGGCATTGATGGCGTGTGCGCGCTGCTCAAATGCGCGCCTTCCCGGATGATCAAGACCATCATCTTCCGTGCTGACGACCAACCGGTGGCGGTGTTGGTCCGCGGCGATCACGAAGTGAACGAAAACAAGGTGCGCCGTGCTCTGCAGGCTCAGCATGTTGAACTGGCCGACGAGGCCACCATTCTGGAGGTCACCGGCGCGCGGATTGGCTTTGCGGGTCCGGTCGGCATCAAGTGCCGGGTCGTTGCCGATCACGACGTGCCGCAGATCGAAAACGCCATCACTGGGGCCAACGAGTCGGACTATCACCTGACCGGCGTTTCCATCGGTCGTGACTACCATCTCGACACCACCTATGACTTACGCAATGCCGTCGCCGGCGACCCTTGTCCGCAGAGTGGTGCGCCGATGGAATTCGTCCACGGCATTGAAGTCGGGCACGTGTTCAAGCTGGGGACCAAGTATTCCGTCGCGCTCGACGCACTGTATGCCGACGAAAAAGAACAGCGGCACCCCATCATCATGGGCTGCTATGGCATCGGCGTGAATCGCATTCTCGCCGGACTGGCGGAAACCCGACACGATGCAAACGGCCTGATTTGGCCAATCTCTGTCGCCCCCTACGAGGTGGTCGTTTCTGCCATCAATGTGGCCGACGAAGCCACCCGCACGACGGCGGAAGAATTGTACGGCAAACTCAAGGGTGTCGGTATCGACGTCATTTATGACGACCGCGACCAGCGGCCGGGCGTCAAATTCAAAGACAACGATCTGGTCGGCATTCCGCTGCGCGTGGTCGTCGGCGGCAAGGGTCTGCTCGAAGGTGTCGTCGAAGTGAAGTGGCGGCACGAAGCCGAGGCGGTCAAGGTGCCGATCGGCTATGCGATTGACCGCGTTTTGACGATGGTTAAGGAAGAACGCGAACGATACCTTGTTTGAACGGGGACCATTCCGTTCTCTTCGGCAGGCTGCCGGAAAGACTTCGGTCTGAGATTTGGTATTCCATTGCAAAGGTACGCGGCGTTGAAGGAGGTGCGGTGAACCAGGTGCGGACCGACTCAGCCGGTGCCGTATTTCACCCGAGGAGGTCGACACTGGCAGAGCCAGTGGCAGCCAGATGTGGTTGCGTGGGCATCGTTCCGCAGGCTCTTCGACGCGGGTCTGCGGTCTCTCCGTCGACGTTCTTCTTACCTGTGAGGTGTCGAGGGCTCGCGCCTGGGCACACCATCTTGCGCACGTGGATCAAAGTGGAGTCAGTTCCAGCTTGCGGATTTCAAACGGCGTGTCCCAGGAGCCGATGAAGAGAGAATTGTTGCGGCGCACACGCCAGGCAGGATCCATCGACAGGCGGCTGAAATCGCCCGTCCAGTCGATCACGCGGGTGCCGTTGCAGGTCACCTCGATGCGATTCTTGTGAACGTCGCACACAATCAGATTGGGCTTACCATCCTGCAGAATCCGTTGGCGAAACGTCGTGGGAAATTGCACACCGTCGGTGCCATCGATTGTCCCGAGGCAGCTGGCTGTGCTTGACCAGCCGTCGAGGATGGCTACCACCTGCGATGAGCCGGCCACCAGACCAATCTGAAGTGCTTCCCGATGGGCGCGGCACGATGCAACCATCGTCAAGCGATATTCGGGCGGAACCTGACAGGGCAGCTCTAATCGGTCTCGTGGCTGGGCACCGGTGATCAACGACGTGCCGTCGAATCTCCAATGACCGGCCACCGCATCACGCCGGGGGTCGATCAACTTCAGCACGTCCGTTGTGTCTGCGAGAATTGGAGGATCGGTGTCCTCCGGCGGGTCAAATGTTCCAGTTTTCCGATAGCGAACTGCCAGCCCTGCCTCATCGCGCAGTTCCATCTCGGTGGGTGAGCTGAAGGTCACGGTCACCCGGGATGATGTGGTCCCGGAGCTCCACTCAATCACGTTTCCGTTCATTTGATAGTGGCCTGTCAGGGTCACACCGGCCATGGATATTCTTGAAATGCCGTCGGGTGTGAACTCCTGTACGACTCGCACCGAAAATCCGACCGATTCCCAAGTGCCCACGATTGTGGTGTTGCCGGTGGTGATCTCTTCGACTCTCAGCGACGCGAGAATTTGATCTGCGACGTTTGAATAGGTCGCACTCCCTCTGACCGACTCGGCAACGTTGATAATTACTGTTCCGCGGTCATCGCTGAAAACTCGCGTTCGGCAGCGTTGCATCAGTTGTTGAGGAACTACTCTCAACTGGTACCGCGTTTCCCACCATTTCACACCGGCTACATCGATGACTTCAAACGGGCGGGCCGGTGACTCCAATCGACACTCTCCGGTCGGGAACATCTCTTCCATTTCTCGCCGGAGATGCTCTCCGGAGCTCAGTTCGACATCTTCCGGAGGTGTTGTGACGGTGACATTGAGCAAAAAATGCTCGTCTGGACTCCTGAGGAGGAACTCAGGGAACGGCACCGTTGAATCCTGGGCAACCAACTGCTCGCGGTCAACGGGTTGGAGTGTCTCAGGGACCGTGAGCGAGTATGGCAGTGCTTGCCCCTTCAAAGTCATCAAGGGGACGGCAGACCAGTCCACGACTTCAGGCTCGGGGGGGGGGCCGAGAGTGATTGACGCCAGAATCTGGTCTGTGACCGGTGGCGTCGTCTGTTCCCGGTTCACGGCATCGAGGACCTTGATGTTGATTGTTCCGCGATCATCGCTGAAGGCACGCATGGTCTGTCGGAATCGAATGCCATCGACGGCACGTGTCGCCAGCCAGTGTGCCTGGGCCCATTCGACTCCGGCGGCTTGGACTGTGGTCGTGGACTCGAGTTGCGTGTCAGTCCACAGGCTACGCGTTGGGTCGCGGTCGAGGCCCAGCACCACGTGCGAGGCATCTTGGTTGAAGTCGGATACCGACACCAGCATCAACTGCAACCCATCGGGACTTGAGAAGCTGTGTTCACAAGTGTCGGATGTTGGCTCGCGTTCGACCCAATCTGAGGGAACTGAAATCGAATAGGGGAGCGTTTTGCCATGCAGAGTTGCCCAGGTCGTCACGACCTCGGACTGCGTGAACAGCGAACGGAGGCCGTAGTCGACTCCTGCGACCGGCAGTATGCTCACAGCGAGGGAGACAAAGAGACTGGCGAACGAAGCCGCCCGCGCTCCATTTCCGCTGATCCAGCGCGGTTTCCGCGGCTTGCTGCCTTTCTTGCGGTCGAGTCCGTTGCTGCCTTGCTTGCGGTCGAGCCCCTTCAGGAACGGACGCAGGCTGTGATCGAGGTTTGCGCCATTTCCGGTCAGGGGCCACAGCAGTGGACAGCGATAGCTGACCATCTGCACTTGCGGCAGCCACCCCTCCCAGAAATAGATGAACGCGGGAGCCGGAAGATATGGCACGACCCGCGGGAGGCGAATCGACGTTTTTTGTCGCAATAGCCGGGCCATTTCTTCATAAGCCTGCGGCTCTCTCCAGAAGCTCACCCTGCTCCTCAGGACCTGCTGCGGAGACTTCAGTTCGCACACCTGCTGCAGTTCCCAGGCCACCCCTTTTGTGCTGCCGGGTTGCATGACGACCGCCAGTGCCTCGGCGATGTCAACACGCACCTTTGTTTCCCACGTTCCGTGCGAGAGATAGGCCCGCCGTGCTCCAGGTGTTGCCAGAAATTCGCCTGGCTTGCCGATGGCTCTCACAGGAGCGACCTGATCCAGATAGCGAACCAGTGCTTCCTCGGCGGTCCCCGCGCCGAGGTTGAAGATCATGCGGGACAATTTGACGGGATGAAGCTCGAACACCGATTCGGAGGAGATGCGCGCGGACTCGGGGCGTGTGATCTCGTCGAGATATTGAAAGGCGTCGATCGGGGAGCCTCGCAGTCCGGCGAAGTTAGACGCCCATCCGCCTGGTTGCAGCGTGACGACTCCATCCTCGGTGAATGGCCGAAGGAATAGAATGAACTGGTCCTGCCCAGATTCCGACTCAGAGCGGACAGGTTGTTGGCACAGGCAATAGCCACAATAGATCAGCAGTGCAGATGGTGCCGAAAGAAATACCCATGCTAATCCTTCGTAGGCGCCGATTTTGAGGCTTGTCAGGAAAACGCTGATGCCATCTGAAAGCGGGCTGGCCATCATGACCCAATAGGCCAGTCCGACGGCTTTCAGTGTCCAGCCAACAAACGCCGAGCGGAACGGTTGTTCGACGGGAGTTTTCTGTGCGGGGCTGTCTGTCGCGTTGCGAGTTGAGTTGGACTTCACCACCGCACGACACAGCCCAATTCCGGCGTAGGCCACTCCGACGGTCCCAATGAGGCACCAGGCACCGCCAATCGCAGGGGCGAGCCAGCAGAGGGGTATCCCCACGGCAACGAAGCCGATTCCCAAGCCGAGGACCTGAACAAACGGGTTGGATGCGGCTGGGGGCGGTTCGGCAGGCGCTTCAGCGGGGGGAATGCCCTCCTGCCAGGGCGCCCCTTGGCGAGAGTGATAGAGATAGACACCTACGCACGCCGCGAGAACAACTGCGAAACCAACTGCCGCCACGATTGGGTCAATCAGATAGCCGATGACTGGAACGCAGGCAAGCACGGAAATGAGGCCACCGAGCATTTTCCATGGCGTCGGCGTGTGCACCCGCCATTGATAGCGATCACCTGTGCGATGGGCCAAGCATTGGCGAACGTGTCGAACCTGATCGGAAAGCAGCGAGAATGTGAGCCGTTGATTATCACTCACCAGCTCAAACCGATGCCTGTTCAGCGATCCTGGAGCGCGCGATCCGAATGTCTGAACCTCCTCGCGGACTCGCTGGACCTGCCCGAATCGGAGACGGTTCACCCGTTGACACGCATTTGTCAGTGCCTGTTCTCCGTCGGGAGAGCACATCTCTTCGGTGAAGACAAGCTCTGTCCAATTCCGTGTGCCGGTGGCGATGTGAGACTCGTAGACAGCCAGAACTTCTGTTCTCCACCACTTTCGAGTGACGCGAATCAGCGGCAGAAGCTGGTCGAACTCTCCGTTCAAACTGTGTGCGGGATTCGTTTCGCTGACGGACTTGTCCTGTGAAGTCCTCTCTCCGTGTCTCACACGAGGAACTTGATCAGTTTCGGGTGCGATGTCCTCCGTTTCGGGAAAAAGACCACGCACCTTCGCGGCGGGCATCCACTGGCTGCCATCCCGTGAGATCATGGTGGACGGAGCGATCTTGCGCTCCACGGCGAGTTGCCGGATGCGCGCGGCAGTGAGCGGTCCGAGGATCTTGCCGTCGGATTGAACCCACCAATGCGGCTGTGCCAAGAGTGCCTACTCCACGTGCTTCAGGATGGTTGCCATCTGGCAGGACACTGGCAGTCGGCAAGGAACCGCCGGCCTCTGAACCTGTTTGCGTGAGAGACCGGAGGAGGAGTTCTCAACGCGCGTGCTATTGCAGCATCATATCAATGGTCTCGTCGCATCGTACCAATCGATTGGCAGAGGGCTTCTCCGAAAATTCATCGCGTCGTCCAGTCGCTGCGATCCAGCTGGAGGCCACACCTGGCGAATGCCTGATCCGCGCAGTGGAGACAGGTTTCCTCTTGGCATCCCACGCAGACTTGCCCGTGGCAAAGAGCCCGCTGCTGCGATTCCCGTCCGCCGCCGTGACGGAAGCAGCGAGGGTGATGGCCCCCTCCGCGGGAGATCCTTGTCGCTTAGATCGCCTCGACAAAGAGTCGACAACGGGTGTTGATTGAGCAAGACGAGGCGCATCCAGTGATCAAGTCGACGCGCGATCGCGAGGCGATTGGACTTCACAACAACGCCAAGGGGCTTGCTTCGGAGTCCGCTTCAATGGGGCCGCGGTTTTAGACCGCGGAAGACTGGCAGGTCGTCGACGTTCGCGAAGGCGAGGACAGCGGCTCCGAGGAACGGGCCGACTGATAGGTGATGTGTGTGAAGCGGCGCTCTTCAACCGCCACCTGGATGTCATCCACAATCTGTCGGTGAGCGGAATAGTTGCTGGTGCGAAAATTCGTCCGCAGATTGGTGTCATCGAGTAATTGCAGGTAGTCGCGCAGCGGCTGCGACAAGCCAGCGCGAATCCGCCGAAAGGCCGACTGGGCTGCCTCCCACAACACCGTGCCCGCCAGGGGATCCAAGAGCCCCTGTGCCA
>JBGSIP010000327.1:0-7698 GCA_041742495.1 Planctomycetaceae bacterium | reverse complement strand
CTGCCGCAGCGTCAGTGGACAAATGAAAACTCGTTGCTGTTGAGCAATGCCCACAGCAAGTCGGCATAAGCGACGGGAGCCGCGCCCGTCTTAAGCAGTTGTTGTGCAGCGGAAAGTTCGCTGCGATTCGGCATCCGGCTCAGGGCCGTCAAAAACAACTCCTGAATCTTCATGTTGTCGTTCTGGTCGCTCATGACGATCTGATGCAGGCGCGTCCCCGGCTCACACGTGACGGCATTCCGCACCAGTTCGCCATTCATCATCATCAGCGCCTGCGGAATCGAACCGTTGAAGTTCGTCGCTTCGGGGTTCTCTTCATCGGTATCAAAGGCGACCACAAACTGCTGCAGCCAGCGCTGTCGCTGCTGCAGCGAGTCTTCGTAGTTGCCCGCGGCGAGATCCTGCGTGGTGGCCGCTTGCAGCAGCGAATCGTAGACCTGCTCGGCTTCCATCGCCTTCACGTACATGTGGCTGAACAGCGGCAATTCTCCCGCCGAGGGATCATCGATGGCGTTCTGTTTGCCAATCTGGCTGGTCAGGTGATACGCGTCCGACAGGCAAATCCACCGCACCAGTTGGCGAAGGTCATAGTTTCGAGCTTTGAACTCCGCCGCCAGCCGTTCCAGCAATTCAGGATGGGATGGTGGATTGTGTGGACCCATGTCATCCACGGGACGGGTGAATCCATAACCAAACAACTGTGCCCAGGTGCGATTGACCATGGCCCGCGCTAACTGTCCATCGGCATCGGCCTGCAGAAACTCACCAAACTCCATTCGTCGGTCGACGGAGTTCGACGGATCGACGGCGGTGCCGTTGTAGTTGGGAAATGCCACCTGCATCAGCCCGCTGCGTTTTTCAAAGTACACGGGTCCTTCATACCGGCTGCGGGCGAGTTCGCTGTAATCATCGACTTCGCGGCCGGAATTCGGATCGATCTTGCGGTGATCAATCCGCCGCGCCTGCCGAAAGAAGCTGTTGAATTCCCAGAACTGTGCCTGCTTCCAGTCGTTAAACGGGTGATCGTGGCATTGGGTGCACTGCACCTGCAGGCCCAGGAACAGTCGCGCGGTCGCGGCGGTCGCCTGCACCCCCATGTCCCGGTCTTCCATCTGAGCCAGCAGATAGTTGACCGCCCCATTTTCCTCATAGTGACCCTCGGCGGTCACCAGTTCGCGAACCACATCATTCCAGGGGCGCTGGCGGGTGAATGCTTCGCGAAGGAACTTTTCCAGGGCAGGGCGGCTGGTTCGTTGCGGCGTGCGGCGTCCAAGCAGGTGGTTCGCCCACACCGTGGTCATCCGCATCACAAATTCCCGGCTGGCGAGCAACCGGTCGACCAGTTCCGTGCGCTTGGTCGGGTTCTTGTCCTTCAAAAACGCCCGCACTTCCGTGCTGGTGGGAATTCGCCCCGTCAGGTCGAGATACACCCGACGCATCCATTCGCTGTCGTCAGCGACGGCAGAAGGCTGCACGTCGTTATCTTCCCACCCCATCTGAATCCGCTGGTTGATGAACGCGACGATGTCATCGTCGGCCAGTCGCGACGAAGGTCCAGCGGCGGGACTCGCAGCGTCCTCGGCCAGGCTCACGTTGGTCAGGTGGCAACCCAGCAGCGCTCCGACCAGCAGCCCCACGCAGACCCAACGTCCGATCGGCAGCGTGTACCGTTCGGCGGCAGACACCGCGGACCCGGCTGGCGGGGTGCCCCCCAAGGAGGCAGCCGTCACCGTGGCAGCAGCAATCGAGATCGCATTGATCAAGGTATCAATGATCGAGGTTGCAGTGAGACGCATTGGCTCAACTCTCCTGTTCGCAAGCACTTTCGGCAGAACACGCACGGCGTGACTCACCGCCCCGCCACCGACTGTTCGCCGGCTATTTACCAGCCCCGGGAAGCGAACGTTCGCAGGGTTCTGGGGACAATTTCCCTGAATCCCGGGGAATTCATCTGAGGGTGACGATTCCGCGGCATTCTCTCCGACTCGCAGATCCGGTACAACTGCAATTGCGGCAGAGACTTGCGAGTGTCGACTGCCAGCCTCCCTCGCGTCATTTTCGGTCGATCCGAGACGCCGTCTCCACAAGTCCGGCGGCATGAACTTGGCTCTCCGTTGGGAGGGGGGCACGCGGCACCCAACTGGGCCGGCAGGCATCGCACACGCGATTTGGCATCAGTCGCCAGCCTGACTCACTTTTTCGTTCATGATTGCCTCTATGACTGCTTCGACGCCCGACTCCTCGACTCCCCCGGCGAACAACTCCACGGAATCGGCACCTCCGCTCGTGGGCATCATCATGGGGAGCCAAAGTGACTGGAGCACGATGCGGGCCGCCGCCGACGTGCTGTCGGATCTGGGGGTTCCTCACGAATGCCGGGTCGTGTCGGCTCATCGCACTCCCGAAGCGATGTTTGCCTATGCCCAGTCGGCCGAAGCGCGCGGACTGGAAGTCATCGTCGCGGGAGCCGGCGGGGCCGCGCATCTCCCCGGTATGGTCGCCTCCATGACCGTCCTGCCCGTGCTGGGAGTTCCCGTGCAGTCCCAATCCCTGCAGGGGCTCGACTCGCTACTCTCCATTGTCCAAATGCCCGGCGGCGTGCCGGTCGGCACACTGGCGATCGGGGCTGCGGGAGCCAAAAATGCGGGGTTGCTCGCCGCCCGGATCCTCGCCACGTCGCGGCCCCAACTGCGGCAGCAACTGCACAACTTCCGCCTGCAACAGCTCGAACAGGTGGCCAGCAATCCCGATCCTCGTCTGGCCGCCCATCAGGAGCGTACCGGCCACTGACCCACTGGTTCTGACGGTGCCAGTTTTCCGGACATCGTCGGCGGCCTCCCCGTACGACCGGGCAGCCCGCCAACCAATTGACGGCGACAGACTCCAGCGACAACCGCCTCGCGTGACACGGTGGACAGGCAAGCTGATTCGAGTCCGTTTGAAGAGGCGTGACGAGGCATGATGTCGAATTCCGTGATACTGCCTGGTGGGACCATCGGTTTGCTGGGCTCCGGCCAACTCGGCCGCATGACGGCGGTCGCCGCGCGCCGGCTCGGCTATCGGGTGGTTGTCTATTCGCCCGACGCCGACACCCCGGCCGGACAGGTGGCCGACGTCGAAATCCAGGCCGCCTATGACGACCTGGATGCGCTGGCCCAGTTCTCCGCGCAGGTCGATGTCGTCACCTACGAGTTCGAGAACGTTCCTGCGATCACCGTCGCCACTCTCGAGCGTCGCCTCCCCGTGCGACCCGGTCCATTGGCCCTGGAAACAGCGCAGGACCGCGTGTTGGAAAAAACTCGCCTGCAGAGGCTGGGCCTGCCGGTCACGCCATTCCAGCCGTTGATCGAGCCCGCCGACCTGTCCGCGGCCACAATTCCCCCCGTCGGCGGCATCCTCAAGACGGCTCGCTTTGGTTACGACGGCAAGGGGCAGCAGGCGCTGGGGCCTCACGACGATCTGGCCGCCGTCTGGCAGCAGTTTCGGCAGGTTCCCTGCGTGCTCGAAACCAGAATCACATTCGAGGCGGAAGTCTCGATGATTGGCGTCCGCGGGATCGACGGCGAGATCGCCCTGTATGGTCCCATTCTCAACGACCATCGCCGCCACATTCTGGATGTCTCCCGCTTCCCCACCGAACTCCCCGCGCGCACGCTGCAGGCTGCCGCCGAGATCACTCGCACGGTTCTCCAGGAACTTTCCGTGGTCGGGGTTCTGTGCGTGGAGTTTTTTGTCACGGCGGCCGGTGATCTGCTGATCAACGAACTGGCTCCCCGCCCGCACAATTCGGGCCACCTCACGATCGAAGCCTGTGTCACCAGCCAGTTTGAGCAACAGGTGCGCGCCGTCTGCGGACTCCCTTTGGGCTGCGCGGAACTCATTCGGCCCGCCGCGATGGTCAACCTCCTGGGTGACGTCTGGGCCGGCGGCACGCCGCACTGGTCGGCCGTGCTGGAACTGCCGTGGACGTGGCTGCATCTGTACGGCAAAGTAGAGCCGCGTGCCGGACGAAAAATGGGGCACATCACAGCGCTCGCAAACACATCTGCAGAGGCCGCCGCCCACGCGCTCACAGCGCGCGAGAGACTGCTGGGTGGAAAGACATCTGACCAGCGCTGCGCGGCGGCGGAGCTCAACGACACGCCACACGAGCGGCTCAGGCCGCAAGGGTCGACCTGATGGAGGTTTCTGCCCCGATGTTTCTCGCGGGGGTGATCGTGCTGGGCATTGCCGCCCAGTGGATCGCCTGGCGACTGCGTGTCCCCGCCATCTTGCTGCTGTTGGCCGTCGGCTTCACCGCCGGGCAACTGTTCGATGTGCAATCGCAGTTCAAGCCCGAAGTGTTTTCCGCGATTGTGTCGCTCTCAGTCGCCATCGTGCTGTTTGACGGCGGACTGAGTCTGCGGCTAAGCGAACTGGCCACCACCTCCACGGTCGTCGTGCGGCTGGTCACCGTCGGTTGTGCCATCACGTGGGGATTGGCTGCCTGCCTCGCCCGTCTATGTGTCTTTCAAACCTGGGCCATGTCTGCACTGGCCGGGGCCGTTTTCACCGTCACCGGCCCCACCGTCATCATTCCTCTGCTGCGGCAAATTCGCCCCCGCAAACCGGTCGGTTCAATCGCCCGCTGGGAAGGTATTGTGATCGACCCCATCGGCGCGCTGCTCGCCGTGCTGGTCTTCGACTTTGTCGCCGCGTCCGGCACGGAACAGGCCGTGTGGGCAGTGTTGCTGTCGGTGCTCAAAACCGTCGTCGTTGCCGTGCTCATGGGGGCCGCTGCGGGGATTTCGCTGGTGGAGGCGATGCGCCGACACCTCATTCCCGACTACCTCCACAGTCCCGTGCTGCTGGCCACCGTGCTGGGGAGCTTCGTCCTCTCGAACGCCTTTCAGAGCGAGTCCGGCCTGGCCGCCGTCACCGTGATGGGCATCGTGATGGCCAACCAGAAAAAAGTGAACGTGGAGCATCTGGTCGAATTCAAAGAGAACCTCGGCATCCTGCTCATCTCGCTGCTGTTCATCCTCATGTCCTCCCGACTGGAATTCTCGTCGCTGTGGGGACTGGGCATCTCCGGAGTGCTGTTTGTTGTGGGGCTGATTGTCATCGTCCGCCCGCTGGCGATCCTCGCGTCGACCATCGGCACAGAGCTGTCACGCCCCGGGCGGTGGTTTCTGGCGCTGATGGCACCCCGCGGCATCGTCGCGGCGGCGGTCGCGTCGGTCTTCGCCCTGGAAGTCAGTCACATGCACGGCCACGGTGCCGTCGATTTGGCCGTCGTCGCCGATGCCGAACGTCTGGTCCCGCTCACCTTCATGGTCATCGTCGGGACCGTGCTGTTTTACAGCCTGACCGCCGGCCGCATGGCTCTCCGCATGGGACTGGCCGAAAGCGATCCTCAGGGGGTCGTGTTTGCCGGCGGCAACGCGCTGGTCCGCAACCTGGCCCTGGCAATTCAGGCGGAAGGCTTTCCCGTGCTGATCGTGGATACGAATTTCGATCACATCCGCTCGGCCCGCATGGCGGGTCTGACCGTCTGCCACGCCAGCATTGTGTCGGAATACGTCCGGGACACGCTCGATATGGGGGGCCTGGGCCGTCTGATCGCGATGACCTCCAACGATCAGATCAACACCCTCGCCAGCATCGAATTCGTCCACCTGTTCAGTCGTGCGAATGTCTTTCGGCTGGTCCCGGACAAAACCAACAAGGCCCGCGAGCGCAGTGTCGGTTCGGAACGGGTCGGCCAGCGTGCTTTTTCGCCCGCCCTCAGTTCCCGGGAATTGCAGGCCCGGATGGACGCCGGGTACGTCGTCAAGGCGACACGACTGTCAGAAGAACACCCGTTTACCGCGTTTCGCCAGCGCTACGGTGACGATTGCATCCTCTGCGGCTGGATCGACGGACACCGACGGCTCAAAATCATCACCGAGGATGCCAAGGTCACTCCCGGCAGCGTCGGCACGGTCATTGCGATCGTCGGGCCCAACAGCCAGGCCTCTGGAAAACCCTCTGATTCCCCCCCGACCGTCAACCTCGGCGAGGAGAGTCGAATTTACAACCAGGAATCGGCTTGACCCCCACGGCCCATCTGGGCGAAATATAGGTAGTCCCGCAGCGCTTCTCGGAATGATTCACCGGCGCACAAGGGGTGGGTCGTCGCGGACTCGATGACCGGGCGGCCTCCCCGGGCCACCGGCCAAGTCCCGTTTCGCCCAGCCCGCCGCTGTGAGGTACGTGGAAACTCGTGGCACCACCGGTGGGTCAGGCAGATTCGGACACCGCCGCGGCTCGCGCCCGTGGGCAGGGGACTCATCAGATTTTGAACTTCAGCGACCTCAACCTCGCGGACCCACAACCTCGCGGACAATGCCCCGCAGCATCGAATGACCGATCGCGAACTGGCAGGCTCCCGCCTGCACTCAAGGAGGATTTCTGGATGCAAAACTTCATCGTTGCCCGCCGTCTGGTCTGCTGTTGGGCCGTGCTGGGTCTCCTCAGCATCAGTGGGGCGTGTTCCCCCGCCAGCGAGAAAGTGACCGCCCCCGAACTGGTCAAAATCCGCACCCTCTTCTCGACGGATAAGCTCTCGACGACCCAACCGACTGAGTTCGTCGTGCTGGCGACCATCGAGCCCAAGTGGCACATCAACGCCAATCCCGCGCATCCCGACTACCTCATTCCCACCACCGTGACCGTCAAGTCGAAAACCGGCGTCACCGTGGCAGCCGTCAGTTTTCCCGCAGGCATTGATCTGCGGATGGAAGGGGAGTCCGAACCGGTCAAGGTCTACGAAGGGGAAGTCCGTTTCCGGGGGACCTTCACCGTCCCCGCGGCCGCCGCTGGGAAACCGGACGAACTGGAAGTGGTGGTGCAGTATCAGGCCTGTAACGACAAGACCTGCCTCCCCCCCAAGAAAGTCTCCACGACGCACGCCATTGAAGTCGTCCCGGCGGGTCAGTCGGTGCAGGCCATCAACCGCGAATACTTCCCGTCGGAATCCCGCTGATCACCATGTTTGCTGACCGCCGTTGCCACTGCCGGCCGGCACACCGCGAGCCCGCCCGCGGTCGGGTGCGTTTTGGGTGGCAATCCACTAACGTCGAGATTGCCCGGCGGTTGGCCAGGCGGTTCGGCAAGCAGACCGAACACAGCCCCGTTCACGACAATCAGGCAGCCGGTGATGACAGCGGAATCGGGTTCGGCGGGTGGAAAAAAGGCCTGGGGCGGACGGTTTTCCGAAGCCACCGACGCGCGGGTCGAACGATTCACGGAGTCCATCAGCTTCGATGCCCGGCTGGCCCCCTTTGATATCCAGGGGTCGCAAGCTCACGCCACCATGCTCGCCCAGGTCGGGCTGCTCACTCCCGACGAACGCGACCAGATTGTCCGCACGCTGGATGACATCGGGGCCCAGATCGCCGCGGGACAGTTCGAGTTCCGGATCGAACTCGAAGACATTCACATGCACATCGAGTCGGCCTTGATTGCCCGGCTGGGGGATGTGGGCCGCAAACTCCACACCGGGCGCAGCCGCAATGATCAGGTCGCCACCGACATGCGGCTGTTTGTGCGGGCCGCCATCGACGAAATTGATGCGGCCGTGCTCGAACTGCAGCGAGCCTTTGTCAGCCGTGGCGATACCGATGCCGACGTCGTTCTCCCCGCCTATACCCACCTGCAGCGCGCTCAGCCCGTCAT
>JBGSIP010000326.1:0-3975 GCA_041742495.1 Planctomycetaceae bacterium | reverse complement strand
GCAGAACCCAGCCCCACGCCAGACTGCGACAAAAACGTGCGGCGGCGTTGCTGAATGGGGGCAGTCCCCCCCGCGTTCCAGCCGCCCGTCAGAGATGGGAAGTTGGTCATCGCAGCACGCTCCACGGTGATGGAGGAATAGAGCAATCAGTCGTACCACACTCGCAGCAACGACATCCAAGGCTTCCACGCCAGAGGGGAACGTCAACAAAACCCGCGGCCGTCAATACCGGGTCATCGTCTCGTCGAGGTTCAACATCACGCGGGCAACTTCCGCCCATGTGGCCAGCGTCAATCGGTCCACATCGTCCGGAACTGGCAACATGCCGGTCTCCAGCAGGGCGTCGATGCGGGCGGGCTCATCGGCAAAACGGGCGGCTGTGGTCTGCACCAGATCCCGCAGAACCGCCTGTTCGTCGTCCGTCAGCGGGCGCGTAAGTATCAGCCGGCTGAGCGCCTGCAAACGGACGACATCGGGAGGGCTCGCGCCGTCGTCCGTGTCGACGCCCGCGGGTTGCGACGTTCTGCCGCCCCCAACATTGGCTTCCGCAGCAAGCTCCGCGTCGGGAGCCGTGATTGTCAGCATGCGCAACGCGATTCCCCGCGCGGCTTCCACAAACGAAGGATCGTTCAACAACACCAGCGCCGCCAGCGGCGTGTTCGACTGCGGCCGCTGAGCCGTGCACTCTTCGCGTGTCGTGGCGTCAAAGGCCTTCAGCATGGGATGCAGAAACTGCCGCTGCCAGTGCACATACAGGCCCCGCCGATACTGGCGAGCGTCGTATTGCGGCGTGTATTCACGAGTCGGAAAGTTCAAGTGCCGATAGTAGCCCGCGGGTTGATACGGGCGCACGCTCGCGCCGCCAACGTCGGATACCAGCAGGCCACTGACAAATAGGGCTTGGTCCCGCACCATCTCCGCCGACAAGCGCCGGATTGACCCTCGGGCATACAGCCGATTCTCGGGATCGCGCTCAAAGGTGGCCGGAGTGACGGCGGAACTTTGCGAATAGGTCTGGCTGGTGACAATACGACGGACGAGGTGCTTGACGCTCCAGTCGTGCTCGACAAAGTCATGCGTCAGCCAGTCCAGCAATTCCGGATGGGTGGGAGGCTCCCCTTGCCCGCCAAAGTCATCCACGCTCGCCAGTCCGCGTCCCATCAGCAGCATCCAGACCCGGTTGACAAAGACTCGTGCTGTCAACAGGCCGCTCCCCTCGCGCGGGTCCACCAGCCACTCCGCCAGATCCAGTCGCGTGGCCCGTGGCCCCTCCTGAGCCGTCACTCCAAAGAACTCCGGCACAGCGGGATTTACCAGCGGTCCACTTTCGTCCTGCCAGTTGCCTCGCGGCAGCACGCGCATCGGCCGCGGTTCAATCGCCTGTGTCACCATCACCAGCCGCGCTGCCGACTGCAACTGAGTCAGCTCTCGCGTCACACGAGTGATCTGCTCATTCAGTTCCTTGGTAACTCCCAAATCCCCGCCAGACAGCGTTTGACTCAGCGACTGTTGCAGTGTGGCGAGCTCGGCACTCAAGTTGGCCAACTGCGTCCGTTCACGGCGGGTGAGCACGCGAATCTCGGGGGCCCGGCGGGTGGGGAGTTCGTTAGTCCCATCCTTGAAATGCTGTGCCTCGTCGACATCGGCAAAGAAAGCGGCCAGCGAATAAAAATCGTGAATTGTATACGGATCGAATTTGTGATCGTGACATTGCGCGCAGCCGACCGTGGCCCCCATCCACACCTGCGAGACGTTGCGCACCCGGTCCGCCGCGTAAATCGACAGATACTCCTTGGGCTGCAGTCCCCCTTCATGCGACGTCTGCAGCAACCGATTGTACGCCGACGCAATGCGGTCATCGATCGTGCGATTAGGCAGCAGGTCGCCCGCCAGCTGCTTGCGAGTGAACTCGTCAAACGGCATGTCAGCGGCAAACGCATCAATTACCCAGTCGCGATAGGGGGAACTGTTGTGATCCTGATCGCCGTGATAGCCCACCGTGTCGGCATACCGCACGAGGTCCAGCCAGTACATGGCCATGCGCTCGCCAAACTGGTCGCTGGCCAGCAGTCTGTCGATGTAGTTGCTCCACGCAGACGTTTCCTGCGCGGCACTCAATCGGTCCACGACATCCGCCGTGGGGGGAAGTCCCGTCAGGTCGAACGACAGCCGCCGAGCGAGCACACGCGGCTCCGCGACTGGCGCTGGAGTGTGACCCTCCCGCGACAGGCGGTCCCGGATGAAAGCATCAATCGGATGATCGGCCCCCGCCGGCGGATCGACTCTCGCGGGGGGCACATACGCCCAGTGCGGCGCAAACTCTCCCCCTTGCGCCACCCACCGCCTCAGTAGTTCGATTTCAGCTGGCGAGAGATCCTTGCCCGCATCGGGCGGGGGCATACGAACATCCGGGTCCGTGCTCGTAATGCGTTCGATCACCGTGCTGTGCGACAGATCTCCCGGCACAATCGCCGCCACGCCATCTCGTGCCGCATAGGCGGACGCCGCGTCATCCAGTCTCAGGTCGGCCTGGCGGTGTCCCGCATCGGGACCGTGGCAGAAGATGCACCGATCCGACAACAGGGGCCGGATGTCACGCGAAAAATCGACCCGTTCCTCGGCACTTGAGCACACCGGGAAGAGGCACGCGGCGAACCAGCCGGCGTAACAGGCCATCCATCGAAATCGGGTCATGGCAGCACAGAACAGCAAGAGGAGGGAATCAGGCTGATGCGCCTGAGGTCACAGTTCGGTCACACAGTTGAGCCACACGGTTGAGTCAAACAGTGCGGTCAATTTGGCGGCTGGCGGAGGGGGCCAGAGTTCGCACCGGGTCGGTTGGGAACCAGCGCCGCGGGTATCATTGTCGGCCGACCGTCATTATTGCGCCCGTGAGGGCCAGTTGCCACATCGCATCGACTGGCATTTCTGTGTTCCCCGACAAAGTTCCCCGACAAAGTTGACGAATCGGGCTGACAGCCGGAATCCTCACCGGCGTTCCCGCTGGACCGGTCGATGCGAAAGCACAGTTGCGGTCAACGATGTTCCGGCAGACCGCGGGAAAGCGAAATCCGCCCGGCAATTGTCGAAACTCGATTTCACGACACGGGTTTGGTTTCCGGAATCGCAGCCAGCGTCCATAATCCAGACGTAACCTGTCTGTTCCGCCCGGCAGTGCGGCCGGTTGGCTGCCGTGAACACCTGCGGTCGGGGTGCGTGTGTTGCCCGCCCCAAGTGCTGTTCTCACGCTCCAACCGTCTTTCCCGTGGCGGTTGCGCGGGGGCGATCAAATTGCCTCCGTGTGACGGCCGAGGTGGGATGGCGGGGTCGCTGTTGTCTGGTTCACCTGTTGGCTGGGCCGCCTCGTCCCGGGGTGCCTTTCGCGGAGTGCATCTGTGAGCGTGGGTGAGCGGTACGAACGACTTGAGAAAATCGGTGCCGGCAGCTTTGCCACGGTCTACCGCGCTCGCGATCGCGAACTGCATCGCGAAGTCGCCATCAAGGAGATTCACGCCCAGTACCGTGCCGAACCTGGTCAGCTCGCTCGCTACTGGCAGGAAGCTCAACTGCTCGCCTCGCTCCAGCATCCCAACATCATCACCGTGTTTGATCTGGATCGCACGCAGGGCTGGCTGGTGATGGAGTTGATGCACGGTAATCTGGCCGAGCGGCTCGACGGCCGTCCGATGGATCTGCGTGCGATGCGCACCTTTCTGGCCCACTCACTGCGCGCGCTAAAGTACCTCCACGAGCGGGGCATCATCCACGGTGACATCAAGCCGGGCAACATGATGATTGACGCCCGCAAGCGGATCAAAATTGGAGACTTTGGCCTGGCCCGGCGGGTCAGTGACGACGAAGGAAGCCTGCTCAAAGGGACCACCAAATACATCGCTCCGGAAGTCGTGTCGGACGACTTTGGCGATGTCACGCCCGCCAGCGATCTGTACTCACTCGGTTTTTCGGCGTACGAAT
>JBGSIP010000325.1:0-3771 GCA_041742495.1 Planctomycetaceae bacterium | reverse complement strand
CCCCGCCCTCGGCGGCTGGCGAACTCAATTCCGGGCCGCGCCGGCAGCCACGGCCCAAGCCCGGGCTGGCCCCCCCGAATGCTCTGCAAGACGGACGGACCAAGGTTGCCAAGGGGGACGCAGCGCGATAGACTCCGCGGTTCTTCACCGGTGCCCGGCAGGCTGACGTTGTCGACCGGGCGGGCTGGCGAGCGTGGTCCAGCGATGTAAGTTATTGACGGGTTGGAGATTAGGTCGTGTCGATTGACAAGAGTCTGAAGGTTGCCGCTGGACTGGCCCGGGCCCGCAACGTGTTGACCCGCGAAGAGCGTCTGGCGATTCTGGAATCGGATGATCGCTGGGTCGAAGGTCGCCCCGTGCTGGGCATCCCCAAGGTCCGCGTCCAGAAGGCGTCGATCGGCAAGAAGAAGAAGACCACCAAGGAAGAAGAAAAGCCCGAAGCCAAGGGCAAGAAGAAGTAGCAGCCGTTGCCGGCCGTCGCCGCAACTTGCGATCTGCTTCAGGGGCGTTTCCGGGAGACTCGCAGTCCTTGCGCGCTGCGCGTTCCCGAAATGCCGTGGTTTTTGCCTGGTCGTGCCGCGGGCCTGAGAGCCCGCTGGCGACGACGGACTCCGCCATGGCCGTACTCTGGTTCCCTTACCAGATCCTCACGGGGTGTGAAGCTCGCTGCTTGATGACCCACCACCGTGTCACGGCTCCGTGGGGCTGTCGCTCATTGCCGCAGCAGGCTCACTGGACACAAACGGGTGCTCTGCTTCCCAGCGTTGCCAGAACTGGTGAGGCTGTTCGCTGCGCCACAACGCCAGTGCATTGCCGACGTGGCTGAAGAACGTGTACCGCTGAGCGACGTCGTCGAGTGACGATTCGTCCGTGGTCCGCAGGCACCAGTTCATCGCCTTGGTGATGACCTCCGCGGGGGGATGCAATTCCTCGGGGGCAATGGCCAGCCACTCCAGATGATGGCCGGTGGCGATGACGCGCGTGTGGAGTTCGTCGTCCCGCACATCGAGCAGCGCGCGACTGCCGTCCGCCCAGTTCGAGGGCCAGTGCCCGTCCTCAAACTGTGAGGCGACAATGCGGTCGCGAATGTCGGCCAGATGGGCGAGCACAGCGGCCCGTGTGTCTGCCGCCAGGATGTGCCAATCGTCGTCGAGTCGCACGAGCGTCATCAGCGAGTAAATGCGATGGGTGCCCGAGCACACACCCATTTCGAGGTGTCCGCGGAGCAGTCGTTCGGCCAGCAGGTCAAACGAATATTGACGGCCATCTCCACCCCGCCACTGCGATTGCGGAGCCAGCCACAGTCCAAAGGCGAGAGCCGTCCATTCGGTTTCGCGTTCGTCCAGGCGAAAATCGAGCAGGGCCTGCTGCACGACGTCGCCAAACAGGGCCGCACGCTGGTTCTGCAGGTAGACGGGTTGATCGACGGGCGTACCTGCTTCGGTCAACGAGGCGAGCATGTGGTCGTGATGGACCGATGCGCCTACATCACGGCCCCAGCGGACCGCGATGCCCTGTTCGGCGGGCTGCAGCAGCGGTTCGGCTCGATCTTGCCACGACTGGATGAACGCCGCGGTGTCAATCAGTGTGTCCCGCATCAGAGGGCCATCGATGGCGTCGGGGTCCTGGAACTGAGCACTGGCTGTCCAGACGCGAATCGCGTGCTCCACAAAGTTTGGCTTGAGCTGCTGGCGTGAGAAGCGGGGAATGATCTTGTTGAGCACCATGGCCAATTGCTCGTCGCTGACCAGGTCGGGCCGGTTGTATAGCGGGGTGACTCGCAGGGGTTCGCGACGGGGAAACTGCACCGGCGCAATGGTGGTCTCGCCCGCCGAGCGTTCCAGTACCACGCGAACTTCTTCCGAGGCCGACAGGTAGGCGACCCGCAGTGCGATCAGCAGCACCAGTTGCACCAGGGCAAACAGCAGGACAGGTGGCAGGAATCGACGCATGGCAAGAACCGTTTCGTGCAGTGCAAGGAACTAATGCGGAAGAGCCGTGTGCTGCGAAGCAAAAGCTTGAATGATATCAGCGGGCAGAGGCCGCTCAGTGAGCGTCGGCGGCCGCTGGCATCGTGTGTGAGGTTGATTCGCCGCTGGAAGATGTCGCGGGACTGGCTGATGTCCGCGCCGGCCGACGATCTTCATTCACGCGGCCCACGCCAATGGGATGGCGACGGATAAAGATCACGCCCTGACCATCGTCGTAGTCCTTGATCCAGGCGGGAGATTCGGCCAGCAGACGAATGAGATCGCTGCGGTACTTGTGATCCACAATCACGGTGTTGATACCGTAGCGGTCGAGCCGATCGTCCCAGCCGGTATTGGCATACGCGATGCGCATGTAGTCATCCCAGACATGCGTGGGGACCAGGTGCACATGCGAGTTCACGAACACTTGCAGACCAGGCGGGCCCTGGAAGAGCAGGTAGTCACCCCATTCAAAGGTGTTAAAAATGAGCCCTTCGGGCACATGGGTCTGCAGGTAGCGTGTCAGTTCCACCGGGGTCTCGGCAGAGACTGCTCGCTGGAACGATCGCTCGACAACCTGTGGATCGGCAGGGGCTCCGTGCAGCGTGCGCAGGCCCATCGGCGTGTAGGCAAAGCAGATCCAGCCCACGGCCGCTGCAATCGCCGTCCAGCGGCCAGCGCGAACTGGAGGTGTGACAACCAGGTGAGCCCGTCGACGCCGCTGTTTGAGCCACGCGGCAAAGTGCATGCCGGCAATGATGGCCGCACACGGAGTCCACCAGACCACCATACGCTGTGTCCACAGCGCGAGTCCGCCCAACCCAACCAGCAACAGGAATTCGGTCGTGGAGACGCGACGGGGTGATAGACGCAGCACACAGACAGTGATCAGCGCGACGCCGGCTGCCAGTTGGCCCTGCAGCGTCCGCAGGTGCATGGCGTCCCATTCCACCAGTGAACTCAGATTGGCGTTGTCGGCAAAGCCGGCGACTTCGGCATAGATGCCAATGCCGTACGGATTGATCAGCACCGCGGCGAGCGAGAGTTCCAGCAGCAGAAAGTTGCGCCGGACTTGCGGACACGCCAAGCCGACGCAGATGTTTTGTGCCCGCCACGAAACATCGACCAGGCGGCCGACCACAAACGCGGCCAGCGTCAGCAGGCCCACAATCCACGAACCATGCAGATTGGCCCACAGTGCAAACAGCGCCGGCACCATGAACCAGCCGACGGCCGGGAAGCGGCGGGAGAACAGCAGGCAGAGCAGAGCGACAAAACAGACCGAGCCTGCCAGTTGCGGTCGGATGATGCCCCACGGAGGGGCCGCCGCCACCAGCAGTAACAGCGCGACAATGCCTGCCGTGTGTTCGCCGCGGGAACGCTGCACCACAAACCGGGCGATGGCGGCGAGCATCACCACAACGAGTGACGCAAACGCGAACTGCAGACCCGCCACACTGAAGTGCCGAAACAGTTCGTAGCCCGCCCATTGACTCAGCCAGGCGGAATCGATCATGGGCACCCCCTGACAAAGCGGGAGCAGCGGCTCGGTGACCGGAAGAGTGCCCGTGCTGGAGATCAGGCGGCCATACGCCAGGTGGCCCCACAAGTCGGTATGCCACAGCGGGAGGTAGTTGAGCACAGTGAATGCCAGCCCCAGTGCGATCGTCCAATACGCACAGGCAGGCGAGCATCGCAGCCACAGCGGTACGCGGTCCTGCAGCAGCGACAGATCCTCCTTGGGGCCGCGCGATGCACTGCCGGTCGGGCCGACCCCGTCCGGTGGAGTGGTCAGCAGACT
>JBGSIP010000324.1:0-2841 GCA_041742495.1 Planctomycetaceae bacterium | reverse complement strand
CGACGAGGTCGTCGGCCAGCTCCCCCGTTCCGAGGTCCACCGCCGGGGCCTGCTGCATCGGGCGGTCCACATCTGGGTGTTTCGTCCGGATGGCCGGCTGATGGTGCATCGCCGTGCCACCACGAAGGATGAACACCCGCTCTGCTACACCTCTTCGGCATCCGGGCATCTGGCCGCCGGGGAAGACTACGAAACGGCCGCCCACCGCGAGCTGGAAGAGGAACTGGGACTGCGGGGTGAACTGGCGTTTGTCTGTAAACTGGCCGCCATCCCCGAAACAGCCAACGAACACACGGTGCTCTACGAACTGTTCAGTGACGCCGAACCAACTCCCGACCCCGGCGAAATCGAGAGCATCCATTACTTCACCCCGGCCGAACTGGATCACGAGGTGACCCAGAACTGGCGCGCATTTACCCCCCCGTTCTGCCAGTTGTGGCACTGGTACATGCAGCACCGCCGGCAACTCCCCACCGCCTATTGAGGCCGCCCGCCAAAGTTCCAAACCCGGCCCAGAGCCCCCCGGGGAGGACTCCTTGTGACGGACGCAGCGCCACCTATAATGCGACCTCGTTCCAGACGGCCATCTGGCCGCCCACTTCGGTTGGCCCCGCAGGGGTGACCGGCCTTGTGGCTGCCCGGTCGGGCGAAGCGCGGCCTTGGGAACGTGGCCGCCGCGCGAGGCCGCCTCTCAGGCAGCCCACTGAAAACTGTCACGCAGCCTACTGAAAAGAGTGTCCGGTGCTGAGAACCCATACCTGCGGAGAATTGCGACTCAGTCACGTCGGGCACACTGTCCAGTTGGCAGGCTGGGTCGATCGCTACCGGGATCACGCGGGGATCGTGTTCATCGACCTGCGGGACCGGTACGGCAAGACCCAGGTCAAATTCAACCTGGCCGACAACAGCGATACGCAGCAGGTGGCCCGCGGCCTCCGCCACGAAGACGTCATT
The DNA here is from genome assembly GCA_041742495.1 of Planctomycetaceae bacterium. Lineage (GTDB taxonomy): Bacteria > Planctomycetota > Planctomycetia > Planctomycetales > Planctomycetaceae > JBGSIP01. The sequence continues at coordinate 1,887 of JBGSIP010000324.1, read as the reverse complement.
CAGGTGACCGGCGAAGTCGTGGCCCGCCCGGCAGACATGATCAACCCGAAGCTGACCACCGGCGAAGTCGAACTGCGGGTCTCCGACCTGAAGCTGCTCAATCGCTCCAAGACACCCCCCTTCCTCCCCGATCAGGCCGATCTTCCCAACGAAGAACTGCGGCTCACGCACCGGTACATCGACCTGCGTCGCGCTCCGCTGCGCGATGCCATGATTGCCCGGCACAAGCTCACCAAGCTGGTCCGCGACTACTTCGACCGGCTCGGTTTTCTGGAAATCGAAACGCCTATCCTCGGCAAAAGCACCCCGGAAGGGGCTCGCGACTATCTGGTCCCCAGCCGCGTGCATCCCGGGGCCTTCTATGCCCTGCCACAGTCGCCGCAGATCTACAAACAGATTCTCATGGTCGGCGGGCTGGACCGGTACATGCAGATTTCCCGCTGCTTCCGGGACGAAGATCTGCGCGCCGACCGCCAGCCCGAATTCACCCAGATCGATCTTGAAATGTCGTTCGTCTCCCAGGACGACGTCCTGGCCGTCGTCGACGGCATGGTCAAAGAACTGCTGGAAACCATCTGCGGCTATGATCATCCCTTCCCCCTCCCCCGGTACACCCACGCCGAAGTGATGGAGAAGTACGGCAGCGACAAACCCGATCTGCGGTTTGGCATGGAACTGGTCGACATTGCCGACATCGCCGGCCAATGCGGCTTTGGCGTGTTCAAGGCCCAGGTGGAATCTCAAGGTCGCGTGCGAGGCCTGCGGGCCGCCGGGGCTGCCGAAAAATACAGTCGCAAGAACATTGACGAGCTGACCAAGTTCGTTGGTGACTATGGTGCCAAGGGGCTCGCATTCTTCCGCGTGAAGGACGGCACCCTCGATTCCCCGATTGCCAAGTTCTTCTCGGCCGAGCACCAGACCGCCATCATCGAACGCATGGGGGCCACGGATGGCGACCTGCTGTTCTTCGTCGCCGATCGCGGGCCAGTGACCAGCGCCGCCCTGTCGGCCCTGCGCAACCGCCTGGCGAAAGAACTCGCACTGTACGACCCCCAGACCTTTGCCTGTGCCTGGATCGTCGACTTCCCGATGTTCCAGTACGACGCCGAGGAGCGTCGCTGGGTCGCCGAGCACCATCCGTTTTGTGACGTCCATCCGGACGACGTGCCGCTGTTGGACACCGATCCGGGTCGCGTTCGCGCGCAATCCTACGATCTGGTCGTCAACGGTTACGAAGCCGCCTCCGGCAGCATCCGAATCCACAACCCCGTCGTGCAGAGCAAAGTGTTCGACCTGCTCAACATCAGTGCCGAAGAGGCCGCGGCCCGATTTGGCTTCTTCCTCGAAGCCCTCCGTTACGGCGCGCCGCCGCACGGCGGGATGGCACTGGGACTGGACCGCTGGGTCATGCTCGCGCTGGGCTACGACAACATCCGCGACGTGATCGCTTTCCCGAAAACGCAAAAAGCTTCCGACCTGATGACGGAAGCCCCTTCGGATGTCAGTGCCAAACAGCTCAAGGAACTCTCGATCGCGCTGGCCATCGAAGCCAACCGCTGATCGCAACTGGTGTTCCCGCACATTCAAGCCAAGCAGCAGGTCCGGTCAGCGCTCATCAGCGGCTGACCGGACCCCTTGCCAGACTCTTATTGCTGCCACAACATTGTCGCCGGACCGTCAATGCCGGACCACTACGGTCCAACCTCTGCTGTCCGCCTGTTGCGACTTATGAATCACCGGTACGACGGCGGGCATTGCGACGCTTGGCCTGAGCCGCGGCCGACTTGACGTCTCCACCGGCACTGGCTGGCTTACCGCCTGAGAACTTGCCCCCCGGGCGAGATTCACGACGGGGAGCCCCTTCGCCGGCTGCGGCCGGACGTGAGC
>JBGSIP010000323.1:0-10343 GCA_041742495.1 Planctomycetaceae bacterium | reverse complement strand
CCCGGCGGGCAACTTTCAGCCCGCCTGTTCGGGAACGGTGGGCAGGCGGGCGCGGTTAATGTCAATCAGCGTCAAATGCCCAATGACCTGCTCCATGGGGAGCCCCCAATCACGGGCCCAGACAATCAGATCGAGATTCTCCCAACCGGACAGCATGCGGTCGAGAATACGCTCCAGCAGCAGGTCGTTTTCCCGCAGGAGACGGCCCAGTTCGCCAAAACCGTCGCCAAATTCCGCAAACCGGCAGTGGCCCAGCAGATGTTCGTAACGCCGGTACCGGCAGAAGGTGAGCCAATGCTGACAGTACCACTCGTACTCGGCGGCGCAACCCAGGTCATAGCCGCGCTTTTCGCTCTCAATCCAGCGGTGGCGAGCGGCTTCGAGTCCGCCGGCGTGATAGACGCTGACCGTCGACTCGGCGTGGTATGAGTGCAGCATCATTCGCCCTCAAAGTCCGCCAGACTGCCTTGCCAACGGGCGGTCTCTCGCGAACTTCCCCCTGACCCACCCTCAAACATCGACGAGAATAGGGCGCTTCCGGCGACGAGGCGTCGCCCGAATAACGGATTATTCAGTCGAAGATTGATGGGTTCCCTGAGAATAAATCGCCTTTCGCCGGCAAGCAAGATGCGATTCGCGGGATTCTCAGACTAAGGGGCAATCCTGTATCTATTCTTTTGTACCGTTGCCATGCCCTCCGAACAGACATGGCCAGCAACGGTCAGGCGCTAACGTTTAGCCGGTTGCAGGTCGCGGAGATTCCAGCGTGTGCCGCGGAACTGGTGGATCAGGCAGGCTTGCCAGGCGAGCGGGCCATTGTTGGCAAAGTCCAGTGGAATCGCCTGCACTTGAACATCGGGTCCGGCTGATTCCCAGATGGCTGCAGAATGCCGGCCGAACTGGCAGCGGAAACGCGTTTGCAAATTGCCGGCGGCACCGACATAGATGGCTTCACGTTTGCGGCCGCGCCCGCCGGTGGCAGCACCTTTGGCGAGCGTGACGACATACAACCCCGAAGTCGCAACAACGCTGTCAACATCGAGGTCCCCGATGGCTGAGGGACTGGACAACTGGCGAGAGGCGACGGGCGACTTGCGACCGGCCATCAACGTGGCAGCGCGACCGATCGCCGTGTGAGTTGCTTTTCGCAAGCGAAGGGCGCCCCAGCGGTATTCCAGAGACGTGTGCCCGGGTGCCAGTTGACGTGCCAGTACGTCGAACTGAGAGGCCAAGTCGGGATCGCAGAGGACTTCATCGAGACTTTCGGCCACGCCATCGATCAACAGGCGCTGCAGGGCAATTTCGCTGGCGTGGAGAAAGGGCTCGCATTCTGCCCAACCGATTTCTGTTCGCCGCGGCGGTGTGGCGGAGATCAGCTGGCCCCGCTTTCGCAGCCGCAATAGCAGCGTGTTCCACAAGCGTGGATGACCAACCAGCGACAGTTGCCGGCAGTGCTCAAGAAACTGTTCATTCAGGGCCGGGTCCGCGATCAGGCGATCGACGGAGAACCCTTGTGCCGCCCATTCAAACGCCGCCTGCACGCCTCGTTCGGTTAGCTCCTGTTGAAACTGCTGGTAGCGTTGCTCCACTGCGACCGAGGCGGGAGTCGACCGGGCAGATGCCGCGGCCGCCACGCCACCTGCCTTCGGGCGACTCTGCTTGCCGTGTGGCCGAGCCGTCGCCGGGGCACTCTTGAGAGGTTCTGCTGAACCGTTCAGGCGGTCCCCCTGTTGAATGCCGGCCAGCCGCTCATTCCCATAGCGGATGTAGTCGGAAGACAAGTCAAACGCGACGTACTCCCGCCCCAGTTTCTTGGCGACCGCCGCGGTGGTCGCGCTGCCAGAGAAGGGATCGAGCACGAGTTCGCCGGGCTCTGTACAAACCCGGATGATGCGCCCCAGCAGTTGCTCGGGCATCTGGCAGCCGTGAAAACCGGCCCGCTCTTTGAACGTTCCCGCCACACGGGGGAAATACCAGGTGTCTTCTTCCGCGGAAAAACCGTCGGCGAGATCCTGAGGGCGAATGACAAATGTCTGGCTGGTATCGCCGGCTGGGTTGATGTCCGCCGGCACCCAGATTCCGTCATCGACACCCAGCTCCCCGGCCATATCGGCTGGAGGAATGATCCAGGTATCGTCCGGCAGACGTCCTGTCGACTTCGCGCGGCGGTCGTTGTAAACCAGTTCCCGCGCTGAAGGAATGCGGTTGTCTAGATCGTCACTGCGAAACGTGAACTGAGCCGGATCTTTGACAAAGTGAAACAGGTGCGCGTGGGAGCGGGTGAACTTGGCGGAACAGTTCACTCCAAAAGTGTAATACCAGATGACCCAACTGCGGCAGTAAAAGCCCAGACCCTGGCTGGCGAGCTTGAGCTCTGCGGCATACTCATCACCAATGGCCAGCCAGAAAGTGCCATCCGGCTTAAGCACACGGTACGCGGCGGCAATCCACTCGCGGGACCAATCGAGGTATCCCGTGCGCTCCTGCCGATCGTCGTAGACGTCGTACTTGTAGCCGATGTTGAAGGGCGGATCTGCAAACACCAGATCGACGCTTCCGGCTGGCAGGGCGTCCATCCCGGCCACACAGTCGCCGTGCCGAATACCGCTGGGAATGCGATCCATGCTGTCAGTTCTCCTGATTCGGTGTACCGCATCGCGCTGGGACTACACGTCGAGATCTTTCACATCCAACGCGTGTTTTTCAATGAACTCGCGACGCGGTTCCACATGATCGCCCATGAGCACGCGGAAAATCTCTTCTGCGCCAGCAGCATCTTCCATGGTCACCTGCAGCAGTGTGCGGGCTTCCGGATCCATACTGGTCTTCCACAATTCGTCCGGGTCCATTTCACCCAGCCCTTTGAAGCGGGTGATGGTCATACCTTTTTCACCCAGCTTGCGAATGGCGGGGACCAGTTCCCGCAGCGTCTGCAGTTTGTGCTGGCCATCGGCGTTGGACAACACAAACGGGTACACCGGCTCACCTGCTTTGATGGCAGGGGGGACAAAGTCATTCAGGGTGACGCCATAGTCCTTCAATTGCCGCAGCAGATCGCTGATGGCCCGCGTTTCATGCAGATCGATGACCTGCAACACTTCCAGCCGCGCTGCGGCCGCTTCTTCGTCGGTTGGTGAACCGCTGGCAGCGTCCGCGTGCGGCGGAGCATGGGTGACTTTCTCGTCGTTCACCTGGAAGCTGCTGCCGCGTTTCGCCTCTTCCTGATCGATAAAGGCCTGCATCTCTTCACGGGTGAAAAACCAGTGCTCTCGCGGACCGACAAAGACGCGGAACCGCGGCAAAGAGCCGTCCGCATGCAGGTGGTGCCGGGCCAGCAGCTTCAACTCGATCCCGCGTCGCTCCAGCGCTTCGAGCGGATCTTCGATGCGCGTCAACATAGCCAGCAGCCGGGAGAGGTGCTCGCCTTCGACGGTCGCACTGTCAGCCTTGAACGTCAATTGCGCACCCCGCAGACCGAGGCTGATCAGTTCGGTCGTCATTTGCTCGGCGGTCTGCACGTAGCGGGACTGCCCCTTCTGGATCACCCGGAACAGCGGAGGCTGGGCGACAAAAATGCAGCCCGTCTTGACCAGTGGTCGCATGTGCCGGAAAAAGAAGGTCAGCAACAACGTGCGAATGTGACTGCCGTCGACGTCGGCGTCGGTCATCAGAATGATTTTGCCGTAACGCCGCTTGCTGACGTCTTCCAGTTCTGTGCCCGGCGTGAGTCCAACGGCTTTGAAGATGTTGGAGATCGCATCGTTGTCGAGCACCTTAACCAGTTGGGCCTTTTCGACGTTTAGAATCTTTCCACGCAGCGGCAGAATCGCTTGTGTGTTGGAATCCCGACCGGTATCGGCCGAGCCACCGGCGGAGTCCCCTTCCACCAGGTACAACTCGGTGATATCGAGTTCGCGGCTGCGACAGTCCCGCAGTTTTTCGGGGAGACCACCAGTCGTCAGGGCTCCCTTGCGGCGCACCATTTCCCGCTGCTTGCGGGCCGCTTCACGCGCTTCGGCGGCAATCAGTCCCTTCTGCACAATTCGCTTGGCCGTCTGCGGGTTTTCCTCGAAGAACTTGTTGAGCATCTCCTGCACAATGGACCCGACGAGGCCGTCGACTTCGGTATTGGTCAGTTTGATCTTGGTCTGCGATTCAAACTGTGGGTTGGGAATGCGGACGGTGATGACAGCGGCCAGACCTTCGCGAAAATCTTCGCCGATCGGCGTGGCGTCCTTGAACAGATTTTCCCGCTTGCCATAGGCGTTGATCGTGCGGGTCAGCCCCGAGCGAAAACCGCTCAGGTGCGATCCCCCTTCAGAGTTGTAGATCCCGTTGGCATAGCAGCGGATGTTTTCCGAGTAGCCGTCGTTGTACTGCAACGCAATATCCACACCGACGTCGTCCGTCTGTCCCACAATCCGCACCACTTCCGGGTGCAGCGGATTCTCGGTGCGGTTCAGGTGCTTGACGAACTCCAGCAGGCCATCTTCGTAATGGAATTCCGCGGACTGACTGGTGCGTTCATCACGCAGTCGAATGCGGATACCCGCGTTGAGGAATGCGCAGTCCTGCAGGCGCTTGTGCAGGGTCTCGAAATTGAAGGTCGTGTCGGGGAAGATCTGTGGGTCGGGCTTGAAGGTGACCTTCGTGCCGGTCTGATCGGTCAGACCCAGCTTGACCAGATCGTTCACGACTTCGCCGCGGGCAAACTCCATTGTCCAGACGTGACCTTCGCGGCGGATCTCCGCTTCCAGCCATTCGCTGCAGGCGTTGACCGCTGTGATCCCCACGCCGTGCAAACCCCCGGTACCGACGGCATAGCCCCCCTTGCGGTCGAACTTGCCCCCGGCATGAATGCGGGTGAAGACAATCTCGAGGGCCGATTTCCCCTCTTCGTCCTTCATGCGACCGACGGGAATTCCCCGTCCATCGTCGGTGACCGTCACAGAGCCATCACCGTTGATGCAGACATCCAACTGCGTGGCGTACCCGTTGGAAAACTCGTCCAGACTGTTGTCCGTGACTTCATAGACCAGGTGATGCAGACCGACGAGATCGGTGCCGCCAATGTACATGGCGGGTCGCAGACGAATGCCCTCAATCCCTTCCAGTGCACGAATCTGATCTTCGTTGTAGTCGCTGCCTGGCTTCCGAGACGCTTCTTGACTCATGACGATTTCCGTTCGCTTTCCTGTTCCTCCGGGACCGACGCCAGGGGATGGCCGGGAGAGACTGATTTCTCTTCCGCCGACTGACCGATTGCGCCATTGAGGCGAAATCGCAAGCCTTTGAGCCCCAGTTCCGGATAGGACTTCCGCATCTGCTTCAGCAACCGTGGCTTCTCGAAGTTTGCCAGTTCTGACAGCAGTGTGGAGTGGGCCACCTGCACTTCAAGAATGCCACCTTTGATTCCCACCACCTGCGTTTGTGCGGCGACAGCGGCCCCGGCGATCGCCACCCATTGCTCTCGCAATTGTTGCTGGCCTTCACGCGCGTGCAGACCACGCAACCGGGTGACATCCGTCAGAACCTCCCGCAGCGAGACCGGCCCTTTGGAACGCGGTCGCCGTGCATCAGAACGCTCTGACATCTCCTTTTTCTCCTGTCACTTCCGCCGCACGGCTTGCATTCCGCCAGCGACGGGAACAGACGCCGACGCCGGCAACCAGCCTTGCGTGCTCACGCTGCTGTGCGAGCCGCACGAGCGATCGGCAGCCGTTTCAATCTCTCGCCATCGGCATGACCACGTAGGAATACGCGTCACCTGCCGTCAGCAACACGGCGTCGTCCGCACCGTTCAACCGCACCTGCACGTTGGTTTCCGGGTCGATCACTTTGAGGAAGTCGGAAACATACCGGGGGTCGAGCTGCACGACGCGCGGTTCGGAGTCGTAAGTCATCGGAATCGAAATGGTCGACTCCCCCAGGTCGGCCGCCCGACTCTGCAGCGTGAGAGACCCGTTCTCAAACCGGAAATCGACGCCGCGGCTCTCTTCGCTGGTGATGATCTGTGATTGACGCACAGCGGCATAAAGCGGGCCGGCGACGAAATCGACCATGACTTGCGATTGTTGGGGTAGCACATCGCGATAGTTGGGGAAGCGGCCTTCGACCAGCCGGGCATAAACCAGTGTGGGGCCACATAGCACCTGCACGTCGCTGCCCCGCAGACCAATCACCACTTCGGTTTCATCATTAGGAATACTACGTTCGACCAACTGCATCGCTTTGCGGGGAATGACGGGAATGGTCTCGAAGGCCCCTTGCGGCGGCCGCAGACAGGTCGCTCGCGCCACCGCCAGTCGCCGGGTATCTGTCGCGGCAAATGTGATCTGGCTCTCACGCACATCAACGGCCACACCACCCAGGGCGTAGCGGGTCGACTCTTCATCGGCGGCAAACACCGATCGCCGGATCAACTCCCGCAGGACACGGCCTTCCAGCGCGAACTGCCCCACGGGTTCAAAGGTCCCCAGAGCGGGGTACTCGCTGGCGGCTTCGGTCGACAGGCGAAAGACGCTTTGTCCGGCGTGAATGGTCACCTGTTGATCGGAGAACTCGAGTTCGACCCGATCATCAATGACTTCACGCAGAATCTGCGCCATCTGACCGGTGGGCAGCAGAGCCTCACCGCTGGAGGCAGTCGAGACCTCGGGAATCGCATAGCGAACGCCAACTTCGAGGTCGGTTCCGGTGAGCGTGGCCTGGCCATCTCCCACTTCGATTTTGATCCGGCGTAGAATGTCTTTCGTGGTGCGGGAAGGAACCACACTCGACACAATCTGAAACGCCGCAGCGAGCGACGGACGATGACACTCCACACGCATACCCACGCACCCCTTACACGCTGATGGCAAACTTCCGCGAACCTTTGCCGACAAGTGACCGATGACGACCGCAGCGGCGGAATCCTCACGACATGGCGGAGATGTTCGCAATCCGAAGACCGCTGGTCGAGTCACTGCCGGGAGTTCTTTTGTGAGGTTCAACCCTGGTCCCCCGCCGACACGCATGTGTCGAGGGGGCTCTCCCCATAAGTTTCTTCAGTCGTAGTATTCAGCGGCTGGAGTTGTCCGGGACCAGTCTCGCCTGACTCGACCTAAGTCGATTCATTTTAGGGATTTGGGAACGAATTTGGAACGCCGCAGAGCGTTCAAAGCCTGTCGTTTCCCGGATCACAACCGGACAGACTCCGCGGATTGCGGGCCGGGTTCCTGACAACGCCTGGCCGGTCAAACGCGGTCGGCGGGAATTGACACTCCAGAGTTGTCCACCAATTGACCATTGATCAACAAGGTTTCGACATTCGGAATCTGGATTGGCCACCCTGTAGACGGCGACGTGAATGTGTTGGAGCATGACCGTCCCGGCAGCCATCAGACGACCAGAATTCCAGTTTCCATGGCGAAGTACAGCCCCGCGACGATGGTGACCAGGGCCACTGGCACCCAGACAAATATCACCGAGATCATCCCCAGTCCAAAGGCAATTCGCATCGGCCAAGGGACGTGGGCACCACGATCGATCCGCCGACTGACCACGTCCTGCAGCGAAAAGGCGGTGGCAGCGAAGACCCCGGCCAGCATGATGATTGGGATGGTCTTCAGCAGGTCCTCCGTCGCGGGCATCTGAAAATCAGGGTCTTTCCGGCGTCGACGCGAATAGGCCACAAATATCGCCATCGGGCCGACGACCGCCCCGCCAATCACCTTCAGCACGAGTATGGGCCCTTCAGCAATCAGTTCCTGCCAAAAGCCCACACCTTTTGCTGACGACTTGGACTTCCCGCCTGATTTGCGAGGCTTGGCCGGCCGCGGCGGGAGTTCGTCCCCAGAATCTTGGGAAGTTTTGGACTTCGTCGAGGAGGATCGCGAAGGAATGCGCGGCGTGGAGCGACGCGGTTTGCCGCTGGAGGGATCAGACATCGAAATGCGTTCCAAAGCCGGTGAAGAGCACCTGCAACCGAGGCACAGAGGGAGTGCGGAGAAAGGTGGACACATGCTAACGCCGGCGTCCGGCCGCGGCAACGCGTGGCATCGTTCAAACAGCGGTTCCTGCTGCAGGTTGGTGGGGAAGTTTGCTGTGTTTTTCGCCGAACCAAGTGCGGGAGACGGAGGGGTGATTGCTAGCGAGTTCGTCGAGACTGGATTCGATACAATCAAGATTCGACTTCCATCATCGCGTAGCCTGCTTGGATTCCAGCGAACGATGACCATGTTCGAGCACGAGGAAGTTCGCGGCCGGATTGCCGAGGTGGCCGCTATGCTCGTGCGTCAGGGAGTGGCCACCGAACACTCCATTGGACAAATAGTGAACTTATGAAATCACATACCGAGTATCTGACGTTCAATCTGCCGGCCCGGATGGCGTTTGAAAACATTACGCCCCAAGTCGCCCTGATTGTCGATCAGGCGGGAATTCAGGAAGGTCTGTGCCTGGTGAATGCGATGCACATCACGGCCAGCGTTTTCATCAACGATGATGAGCGGGGGTTGCACAACGACTACCAGCAGTGGTTGGAACATTTGGCTCCGTTTAATCCTTCGCCCGAAAAGTATGCTCACAATCGCACGGGCGAGGATAACGCTGACGCTCACATGAAACGTCAGATCATGGGCCGCGAGGTGGTGGTTGCCATTACCAAAGGTCAGCTGGATTTTGGCCCGTGGGAGCAGATCTTCTACGGTGAGTTCGATGGTCGTCGCCCGAAACGCGTGCTAGTGAAAGTCATAGGCGAGTGAATGCTGCCTCTCGCCGGGCGACTTTTTTGCGACGTGACTGCCCTCCCCTTTGAGAAACTCCTCATGCGACCGTGGCTGTTCTTTGACGTTGGCAATGTGTTGTTCGATGACACCCGGCAGATGTTTGTCGCTTACGACGTGTTGTACCAGCATCTGCGGCTGGCGGGCTTCAGAGGGTCGTTCAGTGAACTGCTCGCGGAACGGGAGGTGCGGGCGCGTGCCGGTGAAAACTGGATCAATCGAGCCATTGCCGAGGAACGCTTGACCGCCGCACAGGTACAGGCCTGTTTTGGCCAGATGCGTGCTCAACTCGAAGCCGAGTACGATCGCAATCATTTGCTATGGCCGGAGTGGCCTGCTGCGCTCGATCAATTGAGTGCGTCGTTTCAGTTGGGCATTATTGCCAATCAGGCCGAGGTCTGTCGGGAGAGTTTGCGGAGACGGGGCCTGCTGTCACGATTTCAGGTGGTGGCCATCAGCGATGAGTTGGGTATGGAAAAGCCTCACCATGGCATCTTCGACTGGGCGCAAGATCGCTCGGGTGCTGCCGCCGCAGACTGCTGGATGATTGGGGATCGCATCGACAACGATGTCGTCCCGGCTCAGGCACTCGGCTGGCGTGCCGGCTGGTTGCGAATGGCCCAGCGGCAATGGCAGCCGCAGACACCAGCAGAACAGGAGTTTGCCGCCTCACTGGCACGGGTGTCCGCCTTCAATGTATCGCCGGCTGAGCCGGTCTACCCCGACGTGCAGGCGCATTCCATCGGCGAACTTGTCGCCGCGTTGCTCTCTGTCCGAGCGAACTGACTTGTGACAGTTTGTCGACCTGCGAAGTTCCGATTCAGATCGCCGCGGCGGCGACCGCGGCCGACGACTCAAATCTCACCCTGGCGAGCCATCTGATAGAAACAGTGCTGGACCTTGTTCTGGTTCTCCAGCAGCCAGTCAATCGTCGGCAGCCCATGCATGGCTTTGTGAATGGCCTTTGCAATGGCGGCCCGATGGGTCTGGAAGAGCACATCGTGGTCGATCTCGAGGTCGACCACGGTCGGATCCAGCCAGATCGACGCGATGATCCCCAGATCGTTCGCCTTCTCTTTGGGAATGTCGCCCGCGCGAACCGCATCGAGCACACCATTCGCCACGGCGGCCTGCACGGTCCCCATAAGGATGTTGGTGTATCGCTCATTTTTAACGGTGACTTTGCTGACCATCACGGTGGTCGGACGCACTTGCACATCGCAATCCAAAAGCGCGAAGATGCGGGAGTGTCCCTTGACCTGGTCGCCAATGAGTTGGGCGAGTGCCTGGCCGACCGGTCCGTCAAGCTCGCCAATGACCACTTCGGGTTCTGCTGCCGACCACGGGGCATCGGCTTCCACGAGCGCCTCGCCTGTCCGCAGGACAATTCGTCCCGCACTCGCCGGAGCTGCGACAGGCTTCCCTTTGCGGCTGGCGGCAGCGGTGCGGGAAGTCTTGGCGGACGATTTGGGCGCACTCTTTTTACGGGGCATACTCGGCAACCTGCTGCGGGTCCGGGCGGTCGGGAGAACTACGGTGGCGAAGTCTCCATCGCCTCCGCAGCCTCGTCAATAGACA
>JBGSIP010000322.1:0-2334 GCA_041742495.1 Planctomycetaceae bacterium | reverse complement strand
CCCACGCTGCACCAGGCCGAGATGTCGGTCACCGCCCAAGTGGGAGCACAAATTCAAGCCGGCATCGGTCCCAATCCACGCCTGGCGTATTCGGGCAACGAAGTCTTCAACGACAGCACGGCCGGTCAACAGGGTTTCTATCTCGCCCAGGAATTCATTGGCGGGAATAAGCTGGGATTGGCCCAGCAGGTCGCCGGCCACGGCGCTCAAGCAGCCCGCTATGATCGTCAGGCCCAGCAACAGCGGGTCCTCACCGACGTTCGACAGACGTTCACAGAAGTACTGGTCGCGCAACAACGCGTGGAATTGTCCCGTGAACTCGTGCGACTCGGCACATCCGGCGTCGAAACCACAGAGGCGCTCGTGGCGGCCGGTCAGTCGGCGCGCGTAGATACCCTGCAGGCACGCATTGAACTGAAACATGCCGAACTGGCGCTGGTGCAAGCCGAGAACCGCCGTGTGGCCGCCTGGAAGCAACTGGCGGCCTTACTGGGTCATCCGCAACTCGCCCCGCGCACAGTCACGGGGTCACTCGCGTGGCAGGAGTCCATCCAAGCCGAACAGGAAGTTGCTCGCATTCTGGCCTTGAGTCCGGAACTGGCCGCGGCCACATCGCGCATCCAACAGGCACAATGGGCAGTCTCTCGCGCGTGTGCGGAACAGTGCCCGAATGTCGATGTGCAAGTGGGCCCCGCATACAACTTTGAGTCGCAGTCTCCGCTGGCAAACATACAGGTGGAAGTCCCCCTGATGGTTCGCAATCTCAACCAGGGTGGCATTCTGACTGCCCGGGCCGAGCTCTCGGCCGCCATCCGTGATCGCCAGCGACTGGAACTCGACCTGCGTCAGCGAGCGGCCGCCACCATCGAACGCTTGCAGAACGCCACCGCTCGCGTGGACCTGTACCAGTCGTCCATCATTCCGGATGCCGGAGAATCTTTGGAACTGCTGCGGCAGGCCTATCAAGCCGAGGGGACCATTGACTTTCTGCGATTGCTCAACGCTCAGCGAACGTACTTCCAATCGCAACTGGAATTCCTCGACGCGCAGCGCGAGCGCTGGCTCGCCGCACAGGAACTCGAAGGCCTGCTCCTCACTGGCGGACTGCAAGCCCCATAAGGAACCGAGACTGCCTAGGGGAATTGTCGGCGGGCACTGTGCCAGGTACCCGGCGGATCGTCGACGCACCAATGCTCCAGAGCCGCCGGCATCAGGCCGCTCTACGACAGTGTGAAATCGAACATCGGCGTCGAAAGATAGCGCTCGCCAGAGTCTGGCAGCACGACGACAATCGTCTTCCCGGCACTCTCCGGCCGCGCAGCCACTTTGAGGGCCGCCGCCATCGCGGCACCGCAACTGATGCCGCAGATGATGCCTTCCAGGCGAGCCACTCGGGGAGCGGTCTCCATTGCCTCGTCGTCGGTGATCTGGATCACTTCGTCGATCAGTGACATGTCGAGAATTTCCGGAACGAAACCCGCTCCAATGCCCTGAATGCGATGCTTGCCGGGAGCTCCACCCGACAGCACTGGACTCCCGGCCGGTTCGACGGCAATCGCCTTGATCGCTTTGCGTTTTTCCTGCTTCAGGTAGCGCGTCACCCCGGTGATGGTTCCACCCGTGCCGACCCCCGCCACAAAAATATCGACCTGCCCGACTGTGTCTTCCCAGATCTCCGGGCCAGTTGTGCGAAAGTGGATTTCCGGATTTGCGGGATTCTTGAACTGCTGTGGCATGAAAAAATTGGGCTGCTGGGAGAACTCGGTGGCCTTCGCAATGGCCCCCCTCATTCCATCCGCGCCGGGTGTCAGCACCAGGGTCGCCCCGAATGCCTTCAACATCTGCCGCCGTTCGACCGACATGGTGTCCGGCATCGTCAGCGTCAGCGGGTAGCCCTTGGCCGCACACACGTAGGCCAACGCAATTCCCGTGTTCCCACTGGTCGGTTCGACGACGCTCATGCCCGGCTTGAGCACGCCTCTTTTCTCGGCGTCCCAGATCATGCTTGCGCCAATCCGGCACTTCACGCTGTAGGCCGGATTGCGTCCTTCGATTTTCGCCAGCACGGTCGCCCGCAGTCCTTCAGCCAGGCGATTGATGCGCACCAGCGGCGTCCGGCCGATCGTTTCGGCGTTGTCTTTGAAGATCGGCATGATGATTCGCTCCTTCCAGCGGTCTCAAACATCCTCGGCAGGCGGCCGCAGCTCTCGGGTTCACGGCTCGCTGACCGTCGTGATCTTCGACGAATCCGTCAGTCCGCACAAGTCGCGCCGGGCACCGCACCCTCACCCGCAAGTCGGCACTCGCCCCAGGGCGTCACCTCGGTGGGGGGCG
>JBGSIP010000321.1:0-5224 GCA_041742495.1 Planctomycetaceae bacterium | reverse complement strand
ACCGCTCGCCGCAGTGCTGGCAGGGTGCCACGGCCGGCCGGCTTGCCCAGCCGTGAGGGGATTTGCAAGTCAGGCTGTGTCGGCTGTGACCAAACTATCGGTCACGATGACGTTCCGGCACAGCAGAGAACGAGGGACTGTTCGGGGTTGGCTTACGCCAGTCCATTCCTCACGCGGCTGGGCATGCCAGCCGTGGCACCCAACTCGACTCAGACGATGCCTGACACATAACGATTGACAGACAGGTAGGTCAGGCTGTGCCTGACGCGAGAGTCGAACCCGACTCGATCGTCGGACATAGCCCGAACTACAGATTGCTGAGACTTTCTCCGTGGCTCTGTGCCTCCGTGAGAACCAACAAGGAGCGAACGAGACGGGGCGCGCGAACTCTGCATTCAACGTCGGTTTACGGCGTCCTCGTGAACCGTGCCATTCGCGACAGGACACATGATCTCACGGAGGCACTGAGTCACGGAGATGTGTGAGCAGCCTCGCTCACCCGTCGATGGGGGGCTGACTCACTCAGCCGCTCGATGGCGCGATGGCATCAGGCACAGCCTGACATACGGCTGGCCTCGGCGTTCCAAAGCAGACACAGACTCCGGAGCGAGGCTCCGGAGTCTGTGAGGATCGACGCTCAAATTCTTCACTCACCGCACGGCGGACGAAGCTCGAGACGGAGCCCGGCCACAGTCGGCTGACAATTACCGAATGCCGCTCAGCACGGCCGGTTCAACCACTTCGACAGTCGTCAGCGGGAAGCTGGCCGAGACCAGGCCAATGGCCGGAGTGGTCGCGGTGGCCGTCTTCGCACAGGCGTCGCCGCAGCAGGGAGCTTCGCAGCAACCTTCTTCGCAGCAGCCCTTGATGACGTCAAAGCCGCAGACTTCCAAAGCCTTTTCCGCTTCGCGACGCACGCCACGATCGCAGTCCGCCAAGGCACATTCGAGAGCTTCGACGATGCACGGCGTGATGCAGCAGCAATCGCTCTTGCGGAGCTGGTCGCCAATCGCATCGGCGGCCGCTTCACGAACGCGTTGGTCGGCGTCGTTCAGGCCATACACGAAGGCCACCATGATTTCCGGCGTGCAGACGCAGTCGTACTTGCGATTCAGCGTCCGAATCGCGGCCCGGCGATGACGGGCATAGCAGGCGGTCTGAGATTCGTAGATCAACTGTGCCAGGTAGCACGGATCGACACAGCAGTCGACCACGCAGCAGTCGTCTCCGCAGCAGTCATCGCCAGCACCGTGGCAGCAGGCGTCCGGATCGACGCAGTAGCCAGGCATGGCACAGCAGGCTTCGCGACCGTTCAATTCGCAACACTTGGGCAGGCAGCAGTTGGGATCGGCCGAGCAACCGTTGTTGCAGCCGTTGAGTCCCGCGCCTTCCACACAGCAGCCACTGTCACAGCAAGACGGGCTGAGGCAGCAGGCCCGACGCAAATCGCGACGGCGCACCTTGCCACAGCAGGCATTCGGACAGGCATCGCCGCAGCATGGCGGCTTCAACGTGGAGCACTGCCGCTGATACGTATACACGTTTCGGTGACAGGGCTTGACGATCACCGGCTTGCAGCAGTCGGGCTGACAGTCGGCGGTGCAGCCGCAGCATTTCGCTGAGCCGCACGGATCGCTGTGTCCGGCCTGGGTTTCGACCCCCATGACCAACACCGCGATCAAAGCGAACATCACTTTGATCCCTCTCATGACGCAGTGTCTCCTTCCTGTGAGACCCGAACTCGCCGTCAACGATCTGCCCCGCCATCCAGGATGGACCTTGGCCACCGTCGCAGATGTATCGGTCGGAAACGCCATTCCGCAGACCGCCGGCGAACCGGCAACCCTCTCACCTTGAACTAGAACTTCCGCGGGACTGAGTCCCCGCGTCGTGAGCCCCGGACGCCCCCCGCGTCCCTGTCGTGCGACCCACAGATTGGGTGGAGCATCGTCGCGTCAGGCCAACCCGGCCGATGACGGGACACCGCTTCATCCATCCGGAGTTATCGGTCCCGCGGAGAACGCCGGTTCAATCGACGGAAACCGTTTTGTCGCAACACATTCCCGTCCGGCCAGCGCGGATTGTGACGGACATGATTGACGTGCCGGCTACGTCAAGTTTGACGACGGAATATCCGGTACCGCTGGTCGGACTGGAAGCAAACCTTGGCGATTCCGTAACCCGGGGACACTGCGTCAACGCTCCCCAATTTTCCGCGCCGAAGCACTCGCGGACCCTCTCCGGGGTCTCCCACGTCAGACGTCTGGCAAGTTCAGCACCGGCAACTGGGCCGAGCGAGTCCCCGGCACAGGCCGGTTGTCCTGCCGGCAAAACGTAAACACCACGGCCAGTTTGCTCTGATCGGTGAGGTTGCGCGTCGCGGCGTGCAACAGCCGGGCATGAAACAGCAGCACATCACCCGGCTCCAGTTCGACCGCGCGACGACCTTCCAGAACCGATTCGTTGTCCGGATGATCGTGGCGAAAGAACTTGGCGGCGTCGTAGCGGTCGGCCGCAAACGTTTGCAAATGGCTGCCAGGCACCACCTGCAGGCACCCATTCTCCAGCGACTCGTGACCCAGCGCCAGCCACGCGCTCACCAGTTCACTCGACTGGAACGACCAGTACCGCAGATCCTGGTGCCAGCCGGTATCGCTGCTGAATCGCGGATTCTTGGTCATGACACAGTTGTGATGCGCGGTCGGGCACGCCACGGGGCCCCCTAGCACGTCAATCAACGGTGCTAGCAGTGCCGGATCGCAGACCAGATCAAACAGCGAGGGATGCCGGGCCACCGCGTTTTTCAGCCGCCGCACCGTGCGCCCCCCTTCGGTCTCCACCGACTCGGGAGCACCCGGATAGCGCACTTCCGCCTCAAACTCCACCGGCTCCAGGGCCACCGCCATCTGGTGCTGCACGATCTCCCGCAGCCGGGCGACTCGCTCGGCCTCAATCCTTTGGGACAACAGCAGATAGCCGTCTTGGGCAAACTGCCGCTGCTGGGCGGGAGTCAAATGGTGGTCGGCGGCAGCAACAGCGGGCAAATCAGACGACATCGCGGGATTCCGACCTCGGCGGGCAACAGGTCCACAGGAACCAGATGTTAGGTGCGCGGGATTGTCCGACTCAAGCACCCCGGCTCTCCGCGGCCCCGCGACGGGTACGGCTGCGACCACAGATCGGCGGCGTGCCACCATCTAGCCCCCCCGCGCACGGTCGTGGGCCTCAAACAGCCGCCAAGAGTCCGCCAGTGGACTCTTCACCTGCCGCGGACACAGACGGCCGGTAGTCAGACGTTTCGGAGTCGATATCATATAGCGGACCACGTTTGGTCGCCGCACGGGTCGCAGACCGCCACAATTCAGGCTCTCGCGACCCGCCGACGAGGCTCGTTTGCGACTGGCCAGTCGTTCGAGACCTGCGTAAGCCAGCTCCTGCTGCCTGCAGTCAGCCGACCCAGCGACCCACTCCCGAGCGACCGAACAACCAAGGCGGATTTTCTGCATGACGACAGATCTGGGATCGCCGGCAAGTTCCCGTGCAGAATCGACGTCGCCCCGGCCCGCCTCATCTGCCCCGGCTGCCGGTTCCACCACTGGGGGCCCCCCGTTGGACAGCAATCTCGCGTCCAGCCAGCGCCGCCGCTTCAGTTGGCGGTGGCTGATCTCGCTGGTCCTGATCCCCGTGCTGCTGGTGGGCAGTTACACCGCCCTGACCGTCATGGCGACCTGGAAGCCTGCTCCGCAGAGGCGAGAAGCCGCCGTCCGCACACTCTCCGTCGAAACGTTTGCCGTCGACCCAGTCAGTGTGCAGCTGCGTATTCCCGCTTTCGGGGCCGTGCGGTCGGATCGCCGCGTGAAGATCATGGCGCAGGTTGGCGGACAAATCGTCGAAACGTTCCGTCTTGACGAAGGCCAGCGGGTCACGGCCCCTTCCCGCCAGACCGATCCGCAAGGGATGTCGGCCCCCGTCCCCGGAGATGTCCTCGTGCAGGTCGACAAGCGGGACTACCTGCAACGGCTGGCGCAAGCCGAAGACCGCCTGGCTGAGAACGCCGCCGAGATCGAGCGGGTCAAACAGGAACAGGTCAATCTCGAACGCAAAGTGGTGGGCCAAAAACAGGACGTCGAAACCTACTCGCGCGAAGTCGCCCGGGTTCGCGGACTGATGGCCAATGGCGTCGTCACTGAGACCCAACTGCAGGATGTCGAATTGCAACTGCGCCGCTATGACGACGCGCTGCTTGAACTGGAGACCCAACTGGCGCTCATCCCCTCCCGGCGGACACAACTGGAACAGCGCCGCAGGGGTCTGGAGAATGATCTCAAACTGGCGGAGCTCGATCTGGAGCGCACGACGGTACGGCCCCCCTTCGACGGTTACGTGATGAATGTCGCGGTCGACGAAGGGCAGTTCGTGCGCCCGGGAGACCCGCTGTTTGAACTGGTAGATTTCTCCAGTGTCGAAATTCCCATTCCCATTCCACTCGATCGATACCGCGATCTGGAGACCCGCGTCCGCGCCGAAGACTTTCCGGTCGCGGAAGTTTCCACGAGCGATGATGGCTCAATCGGCTGGCTGGGAAACCTCGTGAGGATTGCGCCGATGGCCGACACGCAGACTCGCACGTTGGAAGGATATGTGATTGTCGACAATCGCGAACAAGCCGCGCCGCTGTTGCCCGGCGCCTTTGTTCGCGTGAGCCTGTTGGGCGAACGACGCGAAAACGTGCTGGCCATTCCCCGCGATGCCATTGTGAATGACGCCGTGTACGTGCTCCGGCCCACAGCCTATGCCAACGGCGGAGAGAGCACGCTCGACACCGCGAAAGCCGCTGGTCTGCCAGATGCCGTGGAACGCCGCCCCATCACGGTGGCCGACACGGTGGAGACCATCGCGTTCGTGTCCGCGGGTCTGCAGTCGGGAGAACGCATTCTGCTGACGAATCAGGACGTGATCACCGAACTCACCGCGGCGAACGAGCCGTTCCTGACCCGCGAAGCCGCCACGCAGACCCTGCGCGACGAAGCCCGTTTGCGCAAGCCCCGCCTGTGGCGTCTCATCGGCAGCGAGTGACAACCGGCTGGCCCGCCGTCGCTCGCTCGGCAACTCATTGCAGGGGAGCGGGACCCTCTCAGCTTCGTTCAGCCGGGCGCATCAGATAAGCACCTCGCCAACGTACCGCGCCGAACACTCCGTTAAGCACTCACGCCCGATTCGTATC
>JBGSIP010000320.1:0-5612 GCA_041742495.1 Planctomycetaceae bacterium | reverse complement strand
GCGCGGCTAACAGCCCGTGGAACAACCACGAACCGAAGCCATTCGAGGTGCCACTGGCTTCGCCACTGCCGATTTGTGCGGGCGGAGAACAACACCGGCAGAGGCAGTGGCACCCAGACGATAGTGTTGTTTGCATCGTTCAACAGGTAGCTAAACGTCGCAGCGGTGGCAGACAGACACGCGGACACAGCCCGGTCGAAGTCATTTCGGCCGGGTTTTCGTGTTGAGAGAGAGTGCCCAGCGATTGCGGGTGCCGTGGCAGACATGCTGTTCACCGACTGGCGGGCACTTGCCAAAATTTGTGTTTGCCCGTCAACGCCCCCGAACGGAGAGAAAATGTCCTTGCGGGCTGCCTATCCGGTGGTAGAATCGAGGAACGCATACTGATGCGTTAACTCGCCTGCCGTGGCTGTCGTTGAGGTCTCCGCTTCACCAGACATCGGCTACCCCACTCCCGACGGTTTGGTGGATTGGCCTGACGTTCCGACGTTTTCCTTGAACGTTCCGGCGTCCTGCCGGATCCGACACGTCGAACCGGGCTCTTGTCGCGCATGAGTGCGCGCCGTGGAGTCTGTCGTTCGCCGCTGGGGAGAGGTGAGCGATGCGTTTGGCAAAGTCTGTTGGTGCCGCTGTGCGGACCCTGTTTGGCCACCTCCTGCTGGGAGCAGTGTGCGGGTTTGCCGGTTTCTCGGGCACTCCGGTTGCGGCTGCGGAAGACGCTGTCAGTTTTGTCCGGGATGTGAAGCCGATCCTCCGCAAGAACTGTGAAGGCTGTCACCAGCCGGCCCGTTCGCTGGGGGGATATTCCCTGACGCTGCATGCGGACGCGCTGCGAGCGGGCGAAAGCGGCGAAGCGTCGATCGTTTCTGGTCAGCCCGATGCCAGCTACCTCATTTCACAAATCACTCCCTCCGCAGAGGGCGGCAAAGCAGCGGCCGCCATGCCCAAGGGCAAACCGCCGCTGCATGCCAGTGAGATCGAAATCATTCGCCGCTGGATCGCCGCCGGTGCCATTGACGACACTCCCGCGGGCATCGCCCAGCGATTCGATGCTGCCCACCCACCCGCTTACACGCGGCTGCCTCTGGTGACATCTCTGGGTGTTTCGCCCGATGGTCAGTTGCTAGCCGTGAGCGGATTTCACGAGGTGCTCCTCGTGGACCCGTCCGGGAAGCTGGTGCGGCGTCTCATTGGGTCTTCCGAGCGTATTGAATCGGTGGCGTTCTCTCCCGACGGAACGCGGCTGTTGGTGGCGGGTGGCAATCCCGGCCGCTCAGGCGAAGCCCAAATCTGGCGAGTCGACTCCGGCGAACTCGAACTCTCCGTCCCTCTGACGTTCGACACCATCTACGGCGGCAGTTGGTCCCCCGATGGCAACCTGTTTGCCTGCGGCTGTGGAGACCGGTCGGTCCGCGCTTTCAACAGTCAGACCGGGGAACAGGTTTTGTTTCAGGGGGCCCACGAAGACTGGGTTCGCGACACGGTCTTTTCGAATGACGGTTCACACCTGGCCACCGTCAGTCAGGACATGACGACCAAGTTGATCGAAGTCGCGACGGACCGCTTCGTCGACAACATCACCTCGATCACCCCGGGTGAATTGCGCGGTGGTACCAATGCCATTGCGCGACTGCCCGGTCGCGATGAAGTGCTCATCGGTGGCGCGGATGGAGTGGTCAAAATCTATCGCATGCACCGCGAGACCAAGCGGGTCATCGGCGACGATGCGAACCTCGTTCGTCAGATGCCCCCGCTGACTGGACGAATTTATGACGTTGCCATCAGTGCCGATGGCCAGCGGATGGCAGCCGTCAGCAGCCTGGATGGCAAGGGTTATCTGGCGGTCTACCCGGGGCAGTACGATTCCGCATTGACACCTGAGCTCAAACGCATTCACGAAAAACGCGTTGCAGAATGGAGTGACGACGAACGCAAGCAGATTGCCGAATTTGTCAGCCGGGACGTGCGCGAAGTCTGTCGCCTCGAAACCAGCACCGGTGGTTGGTACGCCTGCTGTTTCTCCCCAGACGGCCAGACGCTCTACGTGAGTGGCGCCGATGGCATGATTCAATTGGTCGACCCCCAGACCGGTACGGTGCGGTCGTCCTTCCCTGTGCCCGTTCTGCTCGAAGCACGCACGCAACTCACCGCGGCGACCGCCGAGGTTTCGGCAGGCGCATTGGCGTTTGCCACTCCGCAGGGGGACAAGATTCCCCAGGATTTGATCAGCCTCGCTGTTGAACCAGCCCAAGTGTCGTTCAATCGCCTGGCCGATTATGCCCAGTTGATCGTCACAGGAGTACGAGCCAACGGGGACACCGTCGACCTGACCCGCGTGGCTGGATACTCGGGCAGAGGCAATGTGCAGATCGAACAGGGGGGCATCGTCCGCATTACGGCGGCTGGATCTGGTGAGGTGCTGGTTTCCGCAGGACAACACCAGATCAGTGTGCCCGTTCGCGCCGATCAAGTGCCCGCCCAGCCTTCCTATGACTTCATCCAGGATGTGAACCCGGTTCTCTCCGCCATGGGCTGCAATCAGGGGACTTGTCATGGCGCCGCCAAAGGGAAGAACGGGTTCAAGCTGTCCTTGCGTGGGTATGATGCCCTGTTTGACATTCGCGCGCTGTGCGACGACTGGGCAGGCCGCCGCATCAATTCCGCCGCCCCTGATACCAGTCTCATGCTGCTCAAGCCCTCCGGTGCTGTCCCGCACGAAGGGGGTGCATTGTTCGCTCCCGATGATCGTTACTACGACGTGCTGAAGACCTGGATCGAAGGGGGAGCCACCCTCGATCTCGATTCGGCCCGGGTCGCCGGCATCAGTGTCTTTCCGCGCGATCCCGTCATCCCGCTGCCGGGTGCCACCCAGCAGTTCCGCGTGGTTGCCACCTACACGGACGGCAGCACGCGTGATGTCACGCGGGAAGCCTTTGTCGAAAGTGGCAATTCCGAAGTGGCTGCTTTGGAGGGTGCAGCCCGGCTGGAGGCGCTTCGCCGCGGAGAAGCCCCGATTCTCGTGCGCTACGAAGGGGCCTATGCAGCCACCACAATCACTGTCATGGGTGATCGTCAGGGCTTTACGTGGCAGCAGCCCGAAACCAGGAATCGCATCGATGAACTGGTCGCCGCCAAGTGGGAACGGATGAAGATCAAGCCGTCCGAGCTGACCGGCGATGCCGAGTTCCTGCGACGGGTGTCCCTCGATCTCACCGGGCTGCC
Organism: Planctomycetaceae bacterium; assembly: GCA_041742495.1. Lineage (GTDB taxonomy): Bacteria > Planctomycetota > Planctomycetia > Planctomycetales > Planctomycetaceae > JBGSIP01. The sequence goes on along the minus strand of JBGSIP010000320.1, from coordinate 2,390 downwards.
TCCCACGTCGGAAGAGGTGCTCGCCTTCATCAATGACCCGCGTCCCGCCCAGGAGAAGCGGTATGAAGTCATCGACCGACTGATGGCCAGCGAAGCCTTCGTCGAATACTGGACCAATAAGTGGGCCGATTTGCTCCAGGTCAACAGCAAGTTCCTGGGAGCCGAAGGGGCCAAGTCTCTGCACGGCTGGATTCGCCAACAGGTCGCGGCGAATACGCCCTACGATGAGTTCGTGCGTTCGATCCTCACGGCCGATGGCTCCAACCGCGAAACACCACCGGCTGCTTACTACAAGACTCTCCGCACGCCGGAAGAACTGGTGGAGAACACCACGCATCTGTTTATGGCTGTGCGATTTAACTGCAACAAATGCCACGATCACCCGTTTGAGCGTTGGACGCAGGATCAGTACTACCAGACGGCAGCCTACTTCGCTCAAGTCGATCGCCAGAAAGACCCGGCCGGCGGAGATGCCATGATTGCCGGGACCGCGGTCGAGGAAGCTCGGCCACTGTACGAAGTGATTGCCGATCGGGCGGAGGGCGAAATGGTCCACGTACGTACCGGTGACGTTGCTGCGCCACAGTTCCCGTTCCCGTGCGAGTTTGAAGCGCCCGCCGAAGCCAGCCGTCGCGACCAGTTCGCAGACTGGCTGACATCTGCTGACAACGACTACTTCGCGCGCAGCTTTGCCAATCGCATCTGGGGCTATCTGTTGGGTAAGGGGCTCATCGATCCCATCGACGACATTCGCGCGGGTAACCCGGCGTCGAATCCGCAGTTGCTGACGCACCTCACCGAGCAGTTTGTCGCCAGCGGCTTCAACACGCGTGACCTGATCCGCGAGATCTGCCGCTCCCGCACCTATCAGTTGTCGATCGCCACTCACGAATGGAACTCGGACGACACCCTGAACTACTCGCACGCCTATCCACGCCGATTGCCGGCGGAAGTGCTGCTGGACACCATTTTCGCGACGACCGGCAAGCGGTCCGATTTCCCCGGCATGGAAGCCGGCACCCGGGCGGTTTCGCTGCCGGACTCGCAGATTGGCCTGCCCGATGGCTTTCTCAACAGCTTTGGGCGTCCCGCCCGCGAAAGTGCGTGTGAATGTGAACGAGGCAGCGACGTTCAGTTGGGCCCGGTCATGGCGCTCATCACCGGACCGACACTCTCAGCTGCCATCACGGACCCAGCCAACGCGATTCCCAAGATTGTCGCCGAGTCCGCCACGGATGAAGAGCTGATCGAACGCCTGATCCTGCGCGTCTTGTCGCGGCACGCCAAGCCAGAAGAAGTGGCCGCCGGTCTCGCGACGCTGCGAGAGATTCCTCTGGAACATGCAGCGATCGTGGCCTTGCTGGAACGGGAACGGGCACGCGTCGCCGCCGAACTGCCGGCCCGTGAGGCTGCACGAGAGGCCACGATCGCCGCCGCAACCGCGGACCTCGCGGCTTACCGAGCATCCATCGCTCCAACAGTGCAAAAACTGACGGCCGAGCGAGACGCGCGGATCGCAGCGGCCGAGCAGGAAGTGGAAACGGCCCGCAAGGGCTTGGCCGCCAAGGTTCCCGCTTGGGAACAGGCTCATGAGGACGGAGTGGAGTGGTTTCCCATCGAGCCCACCGCACTGTCCGCGACGAACAAGGACCGCCTCACTCGGCAGGCTGACCGCTCCATTCTGGCAGAGGGCAAAGGCGAGAAGTCCGTTTACAACGTTCGACTGAGCACGCGGCTGAGGAACATCCAGGCCATTCGCATCGAAGTCTTGCCCGAACCTGGCACGACCACTGGTCCTGGACTCTCCCAGAACGGCAACTTTGTGCTGACCGAACTGGAATGCTCTGCCAGTTTCAAAGCAGGTTCCAAAGACATGCGACCCGTGCTCTTCGCCTCGGCAGAAGCAGATTTCTCGCAGGATGGCTTCAGCCCGGCCCAGACCTTTGACGGCCAGCTTCGCGATCAGAAAGGGTGGGCCGTTCATCCTTTGACTGGGGAAGTCCACTGGATCGTGTATCACCTGAAAGAACCGCTGGTGAACGCCGATCTGCCGGCGGACGAACCGACGGTCATCGAATTCAAGCTGCATCAGTTCCACAACGCGGACGCTCATCGCCTGAAGCGCTTCCGCATTTCTCTGGCGATTGCCAAGCCCGCCAATCTCGGCCTCCCGGAGGAACTCCGGGCGCTCGTCTCGGTTCCTCTCAAGCAACGGACGGCTGCCCAAAAGGCCGCATTGGTGGCCGCGGTCACCCGCACGGACCCGGCGGTGCAGGAAGCGGAAAAGAAGCTCGCCGCCGCACAGGCTCCCCTGCCTGTCGACGCTGGTGAAAAGGAACGGGAAGACCACTTGGCGCGGGTCAGTGCCCCGCTGGCTCCCGATCCGCTGC
>JBGSIP010000319.1:0-12412 GCA_041742495.1 Planctomycetaceae bacterium | reverse complement strand
GCCCGCGTCGGCGAGCAGACGCACCAGCCCATGAACTGCGTCAGCTCCACGCCGCGGGAGAAGAGTCGGTCAATGTTCGGCGTGGGAACGCCGCCGCCGTGCGAGCTCAAGTCGCCCCAGCCGACATCATCGGCGAGGATGAAGATGACATTCGGCTTCCCCTCGTCAGCGCGAGCGTGCGATTGTGTGGCGGCCAGAAAGAGGCCCAGCATCGCGATGCATATTGCGTACATCGTCCAGGTGGATTCTCGCATTGTTGATTGTTTTCCAGCGGCGATGCCGCCTGCAAACGGCAGCCTGCTATTTCGATTTCAACTCGAGGTGGAACTCGTTCGGTCCCTCTTCCGTGACCGTGATTGTCAGTCCGCTCGATTTTTCCTTGGTGTATTTCAATGGAATGAGAGAAAGTGGCTCCCCTTCATTCTCTTCCGAGTCTGACCATGCCTCGACCGTCACAATGTATTCTCCGGGCGCAATACCCGTTGCACTGGCAGCCGTGTTCACACGAAACTTACCCTCACTGTTGAGTGCAGCTTGCGCGCTGGACCCGTTTCCCGTGGGAAAGAACTTCAAATCTCCCTGAGTCAGTGGACTGCCATCGAGAGTGACTGATCCTGTCGCCTGAGGCCCGGCAATCTCGCCACCTCTTCCGCAACCTGCGATCGCAAAACAGAGAACTAAAAGGAACAGTCCAACTCCCCCAGCTGGTTTCGCTGCCATTGGCCACTTTCGTCGAATGTCAAGACGGGAACGAGAAACAGGCACCGCAGATGCTCACCTCCGGTGCCTGTTTGATCAAAGCATGCGTAAAGTCAACTCCGATCAGAACTCGCCCAAAGCATTGCCATCAGAGATGCTGAGCAAGAATTCCAACGTCGAGTTGGCGGGAGGATTTGTGTTGTGCTCGATATTCTCACTGATGAAGCGAACCGACCCATCTCCCAGTACCACCTGAACGCCTCCCAAGTGCAGAGACGAAAAAGTCAAACCGCATTGGGCCGTCGAGCCGGGAGGACAATTGATCTTCTCACGGGGCGCAGCGAGCACCGATGCCAGACCGAAGTTGACGGTCCCCGTTCCCGGAGCTCCAAACACATTCGCAGCCTTAGCCTCAACAACGACACCATCACGAATGAGCTCCCATGCCCGCTCTCCCGTGATGATGACATTGCTCGTGCCATCCGTGATGTCACTCAGTCGTGTGCGGCTGTTGACGGAAAATGCTCCTGACGCAGTATTGTTGTTTACCAAGAAGCGAAAATGGTTGACGGCGGCGTAGTTTGACGTTGCGAGATCGGTGTCTGTGCCCAACACATCGCTGGCATCTCTCACATCGCGGTGACTGTGCGTGTTAATTCCGGGGCCGGTATCAGAAGGGCATCGAAACGTTGCAATCGGCTCCTGTAACGCCTTAAAACGAGAGTCAGTAGTGGGGAGTGCAACCACGGCACTCAACATGGTTGGGCCGGGATTGAGCAGATCGAAGAGCGGTCCTTGTTCGACAAATGGCAGGAGCAGTGCACTCCACGACCAAATGCCTACTTGGCCACCCAATCCTGTGTCAACTACTCCAGGCGGAAGAATTCGATGAGTGTCATGATAGTTGTGTAACGCCAAGCCCAGTTGCTTGAGGTTGTTCTTGCACGAACTCCGCCGGGCGGCTTCGCGTGCTTGCTGGACGGCTGGTAGCAAAAGGGCGACCAGAATCGCAATGATGGCAATCACCACCAAGAGTTCGATGAGTGTAAAGCCTTTGACGTGTCGAGAGCGTGGTTTCATCTTTGTCTCCAGAATGACCAAAGAAGTGGGAAATGGGTTTCTATGACTACAGCCTGAGGTGACTGAATGAAAAGCTGGCGAGTTCCAGTTGCTGGACGACCAGCGTGAAGAGGGGCGGTATTTTGTCTCGACGTATGAACTGCGACGCGGCGTTTGTCGCCCTTGTTCAATTTCCGTGACTGAGCATCACTTTCACTTTCTCAGCATAACGCTTGGCGAGGAAGTCGTACCCTTGCTCGGAATAATGAAGATCGTTCTCTTTGAGAGCCGTTCCGTCACGAGTCGTGTTGTCGTCATTGAGATCGTCAGTATCGATCCATGCACGACGGGGGCCTGATTCCCCAAGTTGGGTCTGCACATCTCGAATCCGGTCCCAGTCCTTCTTGCCTACTCCCGAATCGCTCAATCGGCCTATGATGCAGTTGATGTCGGAGACACCTAGATCCGCCTTGATCTGCTCCACAATCCCAAGAAATGCTTCCTCGTAGTGGTCAGCCAGGCGTTCCTTGGCATCCCGCTCACCCTGCATCCAAATCAGTGTCACAGATTTGGTTGCCCTGCCATTGAGTGCCGTTCTTGCCGCGGCCATCAACTGCCCGTGCAGATCGCCGATTTCAGCGGGATTCTGATCGCCGGTGACCTTCCACTGCTTGAACCAACGGCGGATCGGCTGCCCTTTCTGAGCTGCCTTCACGACGATCACGTTCTTGGCACCAAAGTGGTTCTCGAGCTCCGGGATGAGAACACGGGTGGGATCCAAGTTGGCCATGTTCGACTGCCCTGACAGTAGAATCAGGTGGACTGGATGCGCGTCATCCGCCATTGCTGAAGGCCCGCACACGGTGAGCAGGAGCAGGACGATGATGGCATTGTGAAGTCCATACTGTTTCATTTGGTTCCCCGGTGAGGTAGTTCTACTCCGTACTCAGTTCTGACAGCTTTAGCGCGTGATAGCAGAAGTTTACACTCCGGTCTCTCACGGTTGTACCGTCTATTGTTGTGTCCAGGACTGGTACAATCCGGTGACCCAGTTCAGGGGCAACACAGACTTCGTTGTAAACCTGCATCGCCTTGAGGCGCATCACATAGGGCTCAACGATCGCGAGTTTGTCCGTTGCCCCGTGGCCGAAGAAGGTGGGAGGATCGTCGGCATCGATCAGGTTGGGGGCCATGCCGGGCACGCCCAGAAGACAGACCACGGCGGCGACATTGGTTTTCGGACCAAGTAGGTCGGACTCAGCATGTCCAGCGTAGAGGGCAATGAGGGCACCGGCGGAAACGCCACCGATCCCAATCCGATCAGAGTCAACTTTCAGGTCGGCGGCGTTCTCTCTGAGCCAGCGAATTGAGTGTGCGGCATCTTGTACTGCGGCGTTGACCACCAGACCGTAGTCAGTGAGTCCGGGGGGAGAGGGTATCGAGTTTGCGACGGGCGCAGGACTATGTTCGAAGAGGCGGTAGCTGATAGCTGCGGTCACGTACCCGCGTCGCGTGTAGTATTCACAAAGGTCGCGGATGTAGCCGATACTCTTGGAGCCCTTCTTGAATCCCCCTCCGAAGGCGAAGATCATCGCTGGCAGTTTCTCAGGAAGGTGGACCGTCGCCACAGGGCGATAAAGATCCAGTTTCATTGCCATTTCAGTGGGCTTATCTGGATGGCCAACCTTTCCATGCGCGAAGACAACATCTTTCTCCACTGTGAACTCGAACAACGGATCGATAAACGGGGTTCCAGCCTGTGCTGAGGTGGTCAACCCGAGGAACAGGGCGAGGCTCCAAATGAGCCTGGTGAGCAATCGTCGTATCCTTGCACGAGGTCTGGTGAGAACCTGGTCAGCTATCATTTCCGATCCTTTTTGGCGTTGATGGCGTAGTCGCCAACTCCACCTGCAAATTGCACGAGTGAACCACCCTTGCCATACACCGCCGCTGCTTCATTCTTGAGGTTGGGATTCTTCAAACAGTCCCGCACCGTTGACTTATCCGGGTGGCATGCCAGGCCTTCGCGCTGATGTCGGGTTCTCCAAGTCATCCGCAGTGGACACAACCGACGTTTCCCTCAGGAGACGGACGACGCCGGGAAAAGGGGTTGAGCTTTTGGCCCGAAAGGACGCCGTACACAAGACCACGGCAAGCGACATATATAGAACTGCATGCAATCGATAGCACAGTTTAGGTCTGCGACGTTGTTTGTTTGGTTCGCGGTGCGGGCGTCATCGTGACTCTCACGGCGCCAACAGAAGTGGCACAAATATGGTTCTGTAGCTAAACATTGGGAAGTGAGAAATCTGGGCGGCGGTCCTTGGTCAGCATGGCATTGGCTGCGTCGTCGCCGACGATTGCTTCCTGTGCAGCATCCCAGGTGATCGTACGGCCGGTGATGCGACAGATGTTGATCAGATGGGCGACGCTGGTGACGAGATGGCCGACTTCCACCGGTGCGTTGGGTTCGTCTCGGGTCTGAATGCAGTCCAGCCAGTTCGCGACGTGTGATTCGGTGTCTGACCCGGCAAACGGTGCGAGCAGCGTCGTTGGGTTACAGGCAAAGCGACCGCGGTTGATTTCGATTTTCCCGCGCTGGCCGACGAAAATGCCTCCAAATTCAGGGCCCGCCGTGCTTTCGAGTCGAATGACTGTCCCATCCGGGTAGTACAGTCTCACACCGCGATCCCAGTAGTTCTCTGACTCGGTCGTCGGTTCGATCCGGTTGGGAGCAATGCTGTCCCACCCCATTGCCAGATGCACCATGTCCAGCGCGTGGGCGCCGCGGTCGCAGATGGTCCCTCCGGTGAAAGGCGCGTAGCGGCGCCATTTAAAATGCAGGTCCTGATGATAGTCGAGCACGTGAGCCTGATCGCAGAAGCGATTCCAATCCATGCCTTCTGGAATCATCTGCTTGGGCAGGTGTCCGACTGGCTGTGAGGACGTCATTTTTTTGACGAGGATGGTATTGACCTGTCCCAGTCCGCCGTTGCGGACGAATTCGCACGCGTACTGATTGATGGGCGTGCTTCTTTGCTGCGTACCGACCTGCAGGACGCGTTTGTATTTTCGCACGGCCTTGACCAGGGCGCGGCCTTCCGGAACACTGAAGCTGAGTGGCTTTTCTGCGTAGATGTCCAATCCTTTGCTACACGCGATGAGTGCCGCCCGCACGCGCACGTGATCTGGCGTCGCGATCATGACCGCGTTCAGATCCTCCTGCTCCAGCATTTGTTCGTAGTCTTGATAGCGTTTCCAAGCGGCACCGGCCTTTGGATCTTGCTTGTTGTCCGCCGCCAAGGCATCGATCTGGGGCAGGTAGCAGTCGCAGACAGCGACAAGTTCGGCTCGATGGGCGTCACGTGACAGTGCACGTGTGAGCCATTTGGCGCGAGTACCCGCGCCGATCAGGCCAATTCGCAGTTTGTCAGTCCCCGAAGTCGCCGGTGCGGCATGGATTGCGGACGGCAGCAGGCCGGACGCGGCCAGCGCGGTGAAACCGCCGATCGATTTCATGACAGCTCGACGGGAGAAGACTTTCGGAGAGTCGACAATCATGGCTATTCCTGTTCGTTCGCAAGTGAGTCTGTTTGAGTGGCATCTGCGTTTGGCGTGGGAGCCTCGGAAAGCACGCGGATGCGGAGATTTCGCCACGCGATTTGGTACGGCCCTGTGCCTTCATGAATGGCCTGCAGTTGGAGACCGATATACCCACTCGGATGGGTCGCATGACGCTCCGGGGGAATAGTGGTGGTGATGACTTCTGCGCCATTGATCCAAGTGGTGACCTGATTCCCCTTGGCGAGGACCCGAAACCGGTTCCACTCACCGCCCTGCAGGAACTTGTGGCTTCGGCGCTCGTCCTTGGGTGTGAGCCATTGCCCCCAACCCTGACCGAAGATGTTGCCGGAGAACGTTCCGCGTTCCGGGTTCTTGCCAGAAATGTCCACCTGGGGACCTTCGAGCGGGCCCGTGTCTCTTCCAGGCAGAACGCGGATGCGCGAGCGGATCTGCACGCCGGAGTTCAGGTCGGGATCGATCAGTTTGCATTCGAACTCGAGTTCAAAGTTGCCGTACTCCTCGTTGGTGCACAGGAACGTCGTCCCAAGCCCCGACGTAGCAGTTCCCACAATCGCACCGTCCGCGACATGGAAAGAGCCGCTACGGTTTCGTTCAGTCCAGCCCGAGAGATCTGTGCCGTTGAAGAGATCTACCCATTCGGATTCGCCCTGGGCCAGTTGGCCGGGCAGCAGCATAAGCGCTGCGAGAAGACAAAGATGTCTGATCATGGGCGTCATTTCGAGTGCGGAGGAATAGCAGGTCGTGGAGAGTATCGTTGAGCTTCGCACAGTCCCTTCTGCGTCTGGCACCGCGGTCGGTGAATGCGGAGAATAGAAAGTGCCGAAGAGCTGTGGAGCGATAGATATGTCAGGCGGACACTCAGTATCCGGCTTCCTTCGCGTCGACTGTGCGAATAGTCAAGTCTCGGAAGAACTCGTTGTTGGTAAATGTCCCGGCACGGGTGTCCTTGCCGCTTGACCAAAGCAGCGTGCTACTGCCGTCGAGGTGGCGGATGCGCAGGTTGTCAAGAAAAATCGTGAACGTGCCGGGCGTACCGCCGGTGAAGACCACGCCGTGTTTACCAAGCGGACCTGGAGCGGTGCTGGAGAGGCCAACAATTCTGTGCTCCCAAGCACTTTTCCCGTCAGCGATCCCAGGACCCGACGTTTGATCGCGACCAAACTGATCGACTCCCGTACCGGTCTTGAAGAGCGGGCCAAACGGCTTTGAGTCGTTGCCTTCGAGCGGTGAGACATAGGGATGCCGCTTCGGCGACTGCTCCGAGAAAGCGATGTCGAATTCGATCCAATCCGTGGCGAATTGTGAACCGGCCCAGTTGGCCAAGCTGATGGCCAGTCGATCCTTCGGCTGAGCCTTGTCCGTGATGGTTACGGTGACCGCCAGCACATCGCCGTCCGGCGCTGCGTGGGCGTGGAACTTTTTTGGCGCCGGCTGATGACTGACTGCCAGCCCAAGCGACTCGACCCAGACATCCATCTTGGCGGCGAGCGATTGCACAACGTCAGGATGTAGCTCGGCTACGTTAGTCGACTCGGTTTCGTCAGCGGACATGTCAAAGAGTTCGACTCGATCAAAGAAGCGGTGGAGCTTCCAGGTCTCAGTCCGAATCGCGTCCTCGTCGCGCCATACGAAATAGTAACTGTCGACGGGACTCGGCAGGCCGTCACGTAGTGCCGGCCAGACATTCTGGCCGTCCAACGGCCGTGTCTTGGGCAACGTAGAATTCGTCATGGCCATCAGCGTGGGGAACATGTCCAATGCCCCGCAGAGTCCGTTCCATTTGCGTCCTCCGACCAGACCACCTTTCGGCCAATGAATGACAGTCGGCAGACGCACTCCGCCGTCGTAGATCGTGTGCTTATGTCCTCGCAGCGGCAGGCTGCTGCCCGCCTCCATCGCGCCGTTGTCGCTCGTAAAGACGACGATGGTGTTGTCGATCAGGCCCAGGGTCTCAAGTTCTGCAACAATGGCAGCGACATTGTTGTCCATCGAATGCAGCATCGCAGCGTGAATGTGCTTTTCTTCGTTCGTTGTCTTTGTACTGGCTGCTGGCAGTTGAGCGGCCTGTTCTGGGTCGATCACTGCCAGGTCTTCTTCTTTCGCCTGCAGCGGCGCATGAGCAATGTGAAAAGGGATATAGCAAAAGAAGGGCCGGTCTTTGTGGCCACGCAGGAAGTCAATCGCGCACTGGGTGACCAAGTCGTCAGTGTATCCTTCATCTTCACCCCGGAAGTCCCGGTTATGCCACCACGAGACCGGCCCGCGCCCTTGCACCGTGCGGCGATCGAAATAGTCCGCTCCGCCGCCATAGTAGATCCAAGCCTCGTCAAACCCATGAGCGTTCGCGCCATGGCCGCCTTCGAGCTTCTTGTTGGGAGCGGATTTGAACGCTTCGTAGAACTCCGCACGAAATTCTGGCGTGTCAGGATCGCTGCCATTGTGCCATTTGCCGAAGACCCCCGTGCGATAGCCATTCGCTTGGAATCCCTCGGCAATCGTGGTTTCCTCCAAGGCCAGTTCACCACCGACTTCTGGGCCCGTGCCGACGCGAACCGGATGTCGACCGGTGAGCAACATTGCCCGGGTTGGCGAACAGACGCACCATCCCATGAACTGCGACAACTCGACCCCTCTTGAGAACAGGCGGTCAATGTGCGGCGTCGCGACTCCGCCGCCATGGACGCTCAGATCGCCCCAGCCCACATCGTCAGCCATAATGTAAACAACGTTGGGTCGATCCGCGGCCTGGCTTGTCGCCGAGTGGTAGCCGAACGCAAACATAAAACCCATAGAGAGCAAGACGCCGGTGGCACGGGCGAGTTCACAACTTGTTCGTGGACGCTCACGTGACCGGTTGTTGTTCTGAGAAGGGGCTGACGTCGATACTGGTGTCATGATGTTACCACGATCTCATCCGAGGCTGCTTGAAGGAGTCCTGCAATATCAATTGACAATCGCGACAATCGGCAACGGAATCGACAGGGAGTTGACAGGAACAGGGAGTTGACATCAGCAAGAAGGGAGTCGCACGCATCCCCACGTCTCTCACTCACGAGGCGCGAGGAACGCTGACTTTCGACCGACCTGATAGAGGTTCTCGATCTCAGCGTCAGATAATGACCGGTTGAAGATTGCCAAGTGATCAATGCGACCATCCCAGAAGCCGTTATTCCTCACGGCGGGATCGAAGGAGTTGTTCCCCAGCTTCGTTCCAATTGCCAGTGGGCGAATGTCTGGACTTCCATTGAGTCCATTACAGGCTGCACTTGCAACCATGGACCCATTCCGGAACAGCTTCAGGCTCGTGGAGGTGACGGTCAAGGCAACGTGGTGCCAGCGAGCCAAAGGCAAACTCTCTGTATCAATCGCAAAGACCTCTTGATCGTCCTTGTCGTTGATGGAGGCTTCCAGGCAGCCGCTGAATGCGTACAAGCCAAAGTGAAACTGGCCGCGGGAGGTTGGATCGCTGTTATGTCCCCAGTTCTTGGCGATACTGCCCCAGTTGGGGCGACTCTCGGCATAGATCCACGCGGTCACCGTGAGTTCGTCAGATTGCGTTTTGGGGTAGTCTGGCACGACCGCATAGATTTGACTCTTCATGCCATCCATGCGGAAGGACGTCCCGCCATTGAATCCGCTGGCCCAGTGGTCCAGATGCTGACTTTGGTCGTTGTGTTCAGATTTGACGACGACACCGTGATAGAGATCCTGCGTTTCGTTGTAGATCGTATTGCCGTCCCCATCATCGCTCATGGCATAGTAAACAGTGGGATGCAAGCTGTTGATCAGTTCATGGTATTCATCAGACGAGGCTTCGAAAGAGCGAATAAAGCGCTGATAGTCCGGGTCAATGCCAGCCGGTGTTGATGTTTCATGGTCAAGTTGGGTGGCCTGTCCTTCGATCAGCTTGAATTCGTAGGGATAAAGCTTTGACCGTAAGGATACTTCTCCGTCGAAGACATGAAATTCATCCTTCTTCAGGCCGAATGAGTTGACATCGATCGAGAACTCCGTGCCGAGATCTGTAGCGACGCCGCTGGGAGTCTCCACCACAAATCCTTTGGAAGCAGGGGTTGGGCAGTTGACACTAGCGCGACCTTCTTCCAGATAAAGGTGTTTGTCGGAAAGCAGCCGGAAGCTGGCCGGAGATTGCAGAACGACTCTCGCCTCATGCGCATAGCGCAGTTCGAGATTGCCATCCTCCAGGCGATATTGTCCCGCGGTCAGAGCCGGCACCGAGACTTCGCGGAACGAACTGCCCGTCAACTGCTGCACGATGGCCTTCGTGCGATGGGTGATCTGGCAGAGGATTTCCGTCTCGTCAGCCCGCTGGGTTGACTGATCCCGCACGCTGGCCTCAGCCGGCACTCGTGGGGCGACATGCGGAGGGGAGTTGGAGATCAACGGCGAGCCAATACTTGTGTTTCGTAGAGACGCTCCAAGCATGAAGCCAATGATTGCGCAAGCCAGCGAAGTCACCAGAATCGCCGACGTGGCAAACGCTCGCCATCTGGGGCGGCGCGACGGCTTCCTCTTCAAGGTGGATGAGACGGTCGATGAGAAGGATCGATTCAGGAGGCCGTACGTCTCAGAGAGCATCGCCTCCATCTCAATGTGATCGAGGTAGAGTTCCACAACTTCCGGCGAACGATTCAGCAACTCCGCCAGCCGGGCACGGTCCTGGTTGTCGAGCCCAGGCTCAGCCAGCTTGGTGAGCAACTCTTCTGCTTCGCGAATCAGCGCTTGTGTGTCATGCATGGGAGTCTGTCGACCGCAGTTGTAACTGAGCACATTCAATTAGCTTGGATCTGATGCGAAAGAGGATCTGCCGGATGGCATTTCGATCTTTGCTCAACTCATCCGCGATGTGAGGGATCGAATCTCCCCGGAGATACCGGCGAGTGATCAGCTCTCGCGAAGGCTCGGGCAGCTTCTCCAGACATTTGGCTAGGATATCCAGCTTCTCGTCGTAGTTGGTAACCCGTTCCTGCATCCGCGCGCCGACGCGTTCGATCAAATCGATGCTGAGGGGGTGCAGTTCACGGACGCGCTTCTGGCGATATGCCATAACCTGAAAGTTTGCGATGCGCAGAACCCACGCTCGGAAATTGGTTCCCGCCTCAAATTCGTCGTGCTTCCGCCAGATCACAAGGTTGGATTCCTGAAGGACCTCGTTGGCGGCATCGTGATTCGCGAGCAGACTGAGGATGTACCCAAACAGCCAACCCTGGCATTCGGTGATCAGATTCAGGAAGTCGTCGTCTTCGGACATGCGGAATGGAGTCTGTTCAAGACGCAAGACTGGTCTCACCGTGGGAAATAACGTCAGGCGGACCTGCGTTACGCGGAATCTGTTCGATTGCGGGAGATTCCGCGCAAGATGCCGGTGGACGGAATCGCATGTACACAATTTGCTCGCCATGAGGTTACGATTCCAAGAATATTCACATTTTCACGTAACAACCGCCCGGCCGAGCTTATTTCTCCCAAAGGGGGGGATTCCGTCTGGGCGCAATCCGTCCGGCTCGGGGCGTCCACACCCTCTTTTTCGAATTTCACCTCCACCTGCTTCTTTGGCCAGCGTCTGTTTCGCTTCTCCGACGGGAGGGCGGGAAAGCCCGTTGTCGAACTCGTCAGTCGATGAGACCTGCCAATCGCGAGTCTTTGTACGTCACTCGTGCAGATCAGACCGTTCAATATTATTCTACTGCGTCCGCACATTTCCGCCGCCGTTGACTGGGAGTTCCGCTTATGTCGTCTCACGCATATGCTCGTCCCGTGAATCGTCGGGCATTTACCTTGATTGAGCTTCTGGTTGTCATCGCAATTATCGCCATTCTTGTCGCTCTGCTTCTCCCCGCAGTGCAACAAGCGCGAGAAGCGGCACGTCGTTCCTCGTGCAAGAACAATCTCAAGCAACTCGGGCTGGCGATTCACAACTATCACGATACCTATCGAACAATGCCGCCGGGCGTCGTCGATGACTTTACAGACTCGATCTGGGGGTGGGGTGCGTTGATTCTGCCGTTTGTCGAGCAGGGGCCTGTGTACGATGCCCTTCGGGTCGGGAACATTCCCTTGGGTGTGCGGATGACTCCGGGAAATGCCTTGGACCAGCTTTCTGTGTTACAGACGCCGATTAGCACGTATCGCTGTCCGTCGGACGTTGGTCCTGAGGCACATTTTTCAGGCGCAGTCGTTCTATCGATTGCTGGACACCACAGGTACTCGGCATGCCATTGCCACGTCGAACTACGTCGGCAACAACGGTTCGGACACTCGCTCCCTCGCCACCGGGGCGAGAAGGGAGTTCACGGCTCGCGTCAATGAGTCGGGTGTGTTTGGGTACATGTTTGCCGAGAACTCATATATTCGGTTTGGAGACGTGACGGATGGCCTCAGCAATACCATCTTGCTCGGAGAGCGTGCGTGGGAGATTCCGGGACCAGGTGGTGTTGTTCTGCCCTGCGATGCGGGAGTCGTCTTTGGGGTGAAGCAGCAAAGCGCAAACAACAACCGACTCGAGCTCGGTTCATTCCAGCCGCAAGTCGGCAACGGGCGTGTTGAAATCAATTCGATTGCCGCGACGATTCGTAACGCCAACTGTGCGATCGGCTTTTCCAGCCTGCATCAGGGTGGAGCTCAGTTCGTACTCGCCGATGGTTCTGTCCGGTTCATCATCGAAACGATTCAGCACACGCCCGACAACGCGCGAAGTGACGATACTGTGTTTGAGAATCTGTTGAATCGGACAGACGGAAATGCCGTCGGTCAGTTCTAGTCGTGACAGTCCTTGAGGTGTCAAAGCGATCTTCCTGGGAACTGTGACGATGACGCTTTACTCGCGAACGGTGACTCTCCTCCTGTTGGTCCTTGTGCTGCCTGGATGTTGGGGCTCACCCTCACACTTGGCTCAGGTCAAGGGACTTGTGACGCTGGATGGAAAGCCATATGAGGGTGTTTCTCTGATGTTTCGGCCAGACGGTGGAGGCCGGCCGGGCGTCGGAAAATCCGCGTCAGATGGGCGTTACACCGTTCAGTACACGATGTCCGACTCGGGCGCTCCGAT
>JBGSIP010000318.1:0-1975 GCA_041742495.1 Planctomycetaceae bacterium | reverse complement strand
GGATGTGGGCGCGGGCAGCGGCTATCTCACGCTTCTCGCCTCGTCGCTGACGGGCGAGACGGGCCGGGTCGACCTCCACAACGCGCCAAGCTGGATCACCCAGTTCCCCAACCTAGATCCAGAGGATCTGGCCGGTCGCATCAAGCGCAACAATATCGGCTACATCGTCTCCGCCTGGGACGATCTACCGGGCGAGACCGCAACCTACGACGTCATCCTGATGGGACAGGTCTACCACGATACGTTGCTGGAGGCTGCGAACGTGCCGCTGATGAATGCGCGGCTGTTCGATCTGCTGAAGCCCGGCGGCCGACTGATCGTCGAGGACCATGACGGCGATCCGGAGATGCCCCCTGCCCGTCAGGTCGGTCTGCATCGTCTGGCGAAGACTGTGGTGATCGATGAACTGACCGCCGCCGGCTTCGAGACAACCGCCGAGGCCAACATCACCCCCGGCAAGGACGACTACCGCTTCAACGTCTTCCGCCCCAACCTGCGCGGCCGCACCAACCGCTACATCCTGACCTTCATCAAGCCGGAGGGGTGAGCGCGGCCTCTTGCCTGGAAACGGCCCGGAGGGCCGTGTTCCTCGCGCATGCGAGGATCCAGACTTGACCTGTGTGAGCACCGCAAGGCCTTGCAGTCTGGGCCCTCGCGTGCGCGAGGGATGCGGACTACGTCCGCTCCCAGGCCGCAGCAGGCAAGACGGCTCCCAACGTCCGTCAAAAGCAAACGCCCCGCGGGATGAGATCCCGCGGGGCGCCCGCACTCTACGCAACGCATATACTCAGAAAGCTACACCTAGTCGGGCTCGGTACTCAGACCACGCCGCGCATATAGGTGCCCGGGCGACCGGCTTCGGCCGTCCGGTTCGTTTTCTTCCGAGGCGGCATGCCATTCACCATATTGCTCCGCACGTCGGTGCGGGCGGAACGCATGGCAGGCACGAACCCGGCGTCAATCAGATTGATGTTCACGTCGAAGCCTCGCGAAGACCAGTATTCCTCGATCTTCATCTTCAGCTTGCGTGCGCCGTCAGTATCACAAAAGTCGCTGTTCATGTACGTGCTCCACATTCCAGCGGCTCGAGGGTAATCCCCGGACCGCGTCGACATGTCCCTCAGTGTGCGCCGCCTGCGGGTGGTGCCCGCGTTGTCCGGCGCAAAGTCAACCTAGGAATGCAGTTGAGGCGCAGCAGGACCCAATTGAGGTATTTTCGGGAAGAATTGTGAAAGCCGCGCCCCAATGAGGCTCATGCAGTTCCCCTGATCCGACAGGGAAAATGGCGCGTCAGGCTGAATGTGGGGAGAAATGGTGGGCGATGTAGGGATTGAACCTACGACCCCGCCCGTGTGAAGGGCGTGCTCTCCCGCTGAGCTAATCGCCCGGGAACGCTGCGGGGCTGCCCCCGAAGCGGAACGGGTTCATAATCGCGCCAGGCTCGGGACGTCAAGGCGGCGTGGGCCTTCCCTGTCACCGCGACAACAGTCTTCGTCATTTCCCATAACGCAAATCTGCCGGGCGATCGCTGTCCCTGCTGTCCGCCTTGTGATCGTGCGGACGGTTGCCCCACCCCGGGATTGCGATGGACAGACCCCTCGCCGTCTGGGAAAGCTGCCCCCGGGGAAAACTGACAACAAAAAAGTACAGCCCGCGGGAGGAAATACGGCATGGCGTTTCTGTCGCCGTCCAAGATCACGACCATGGTTCAGGCAAAGTCCCACCGGACCTACGCCCTCGCCATCCTCGTGATCGTCTACATCTTCAATTTCATCGACCGGCAGATCGTCAACATCCTGCAGGAAGACATCAAGGCCGACCTGGGTCTCAACGACACCCAGCTGGGCCTGATGACCGGCCTCACCTTCGCGGTCGTCTACTGCACCGCCGGCATTCCGGTCGCCCGCCTCGCCGACGCCACCAGCCGCAAAGGCGTCATGACGGTCGCGCTGGCGCTCTGGTCAGGCTTCACGGC
>JBGSIP010000317.1:0-4304 GCA_041742495.1 Planctomycetaceae bacterium | reverse complement strand
CGGCGATCACATCGGCCAGCTCTGTCACTGCAGTTCCGGCCAGCGGCGACGGAGTCACCACGCGAATTTCCGCCAGCGGCTGCCGCACCCGCTGATTGATCGATTCACGAACCTTATGCCCCAGTTGCACCACCTTCTGTGCCGCCGCCGTCTTGGCGTTCAAATCCTCGTCCAGCCACGCCGCGTTGACCTGTGGAAAATCGCACAGGTGCACACTGGCCGGCAGAGACTGCGTAGAGGCGGCGGCCGCTGTCGCTGCCGTTGCCTCGTCGACGGATCGGCCGTGGGCGAGATTCTGATACATCGATTCCGCCAGAAACGGCGTGACCGGCGCCAGCAGTTGGCTCAGCGTGAGCAGCACGTCGTACAGCGTCTGGTAGGCGGCCTGTTTGTCTTGATCGTTTGCGGACTGGCTGCGCCAGAAACGCTTGCGCGACCGGCGGATGTACCAGTTCGACAGATCATCAATAAAGGCCCCCGCCGCCTGCACGAATCCCGCCACGTTGTACTGCGGAAATTCCGCGTGCGCCCGTCCAATCAGCGACTGCAACCGCGACAGAATCCAGCGGTCAATCTGAGCCCGCTCCGCCACGGGCACCGCAGGTGCCCGCGGGTCGAACTGGTCGAGACGCGCGTAGTTCACAAAAAACGCATAGCTGTGCCACAGCGGAATCAAAAACTGACGACGGATTTCGTCAGCCGGCTTGCTGGTGACCAGGCACGTCGCCAGACCCTCCTTGGTCGCCGAGATCGGCCCTTCGGGAGTCTGCAAGGTCACCGGCTGATCCTTGTGCCGCGTGCCAAACCGCAAGTCGGCGGCCGGGTTCTGTGCCAGGTATAACCAGCGCAGAGTGTCCACACCCAGTTGTTCCGCCGCCTCCTCAAACCAGATCGCCGTGCCATCTGATTTGTGCATCGCCTTGCCTTCCTCGTTGAGGACCAGGCGGTGGCCCAGCAACGTCTTGAAGGGGCGTTTTTCCAGCGGGTCAGACTTCTCGTGCTGCATCATCGTGGCCAGCGACAGCAGCGAATAGAACCAGTTGCGGAATTGGCCGGGAAAACACTCCGTGACGAGGTCCGCCGGAAACCACTTGTTCCACAGCGCGCGGTCAGTGTTGTAGGCCAGTGTGGAGAACGGGACGATGCCCGCATCCAGCCACGGATTGCCCACGTCCTCCACCCGGTGCATCAGGTTGCCGGTGCGGGGGTTGCGCAGCTTCACACGGTCGATCCACGGGCGGTGCGGGGTGTTCTGCGCCACTTCTTCCCAGCCTTCGACGGCCCGCTCCTGCAATTCGGCCAGGCTGCCGATGACTTCAAACTCATCGGTTTCAGGATCGACCCAGATGGGCAGGGCGAGACCCCAGAACCGTTTCTTTGAGATCATCCAGTCCCGCATGATCGTCAGCCATTCGACCTCGCGATTCTGGCCATCAATGCTGTCGGGCAACCAGCGGATGGAGCGCGTCACCGCCTTGATCTCGTCCCGCCAGTCCATGTCAATGAACCACTCGTCGACCAGCCGAAACACCAATTCGTCGCCGGTCCGCCAGCAGTGCGGGTAAATGTGCGGGTACGATTCCACGCTGACCAGACAGCCAGCGGACTTCAGCCGCTCGATGACCAAGTCGACGGTCGAGGCATCAATGGCCGCCCGGCCGGTGAAATCGCCAAAGCCCGCCTGGAACCGGCCATCAGGCCCCAGCGGGGCAATGTGGACCAGTCCCAGTTCGGTGCCGATCTTGTGGTCGATATCGCCGCAGCCCGGGGCGATGTGGACAATCCCGGTCCCCTCACCCGCCACGACGTTCGCATTCCCCTTGGAATCCCGCCCGCCGTCGATCACGCGATGGCAGGAGATGCCGTTCCGGTCCCGCAGCCGTTCGTCCTCGGGCACCCCACCAGGAGCACTCTGGGCCGGCAGGTCGTCAAACGGACCGGCATACGTCCAGCCCACCAGTTCCGCCCCGCGGAGCGTCCCCAGAATGTCAAAGCCCCCTTGTTCCTTGAAGATCTGCGCGATCGACTTCAGCTTGGGCACACTGGCCGGCCAACTCCAGTCCGGGCGACCAAACCCCTCCTTGAACTCCCGTTCCAGCCGCTTGAACTCCAGGTTGTCCTTGGCAAAGTAATAGATTGCGCCATCCCGCTTGCTCTGCAGCTTCACGTACTCCAACTCGGGATTCACCGCCGCGGCGACGTTGCTCGTCAGCGTCCAGGGTGTGGTCGTCCAGACCAGTAGATATTGCTGGGCCCCCTCGGCCGATTTCTCCACCAGCGGAAACCGCACAAACAGCGCCCGGTGAGTCGTCAATTGGCGACCGTCGGCGACCTCCATCTGGGAATACGCACTCCCGCTGCGCCCCGACCAGGGCATGACGTCGTAGCCCTGGTAAATCTTGCCGCGCTCCGCGCACTTCTTGAGAAACGCCCAGATGGTTTCGTTGTTTTCGGTGGAGAACGTGAAGTAGCTCCCCCCCCACTCGGGATTCCCCAACCGGGCGGCCACCTGATGGGCGGGAGCGGTGATCGTCTGCCGCCGCGGAGTTTCGTAAGTCACCGGCTCGTCCGACCCCATCGCGGCGGCCAGCTTCCGAAGCTGCTCGGGATCGTCCCATTCCATCCAGTATCCCAGCCGAATCGACTGCTCGGTCTGGCGGGCCGCAAACTTGAGTACCCGCTGTTTGCAGGCGTTCACAAACTGATCGATGCCGAATGCGTTGATGGCCGTTTTCGTGGCCAGTCCCAGCTCCTTTTCGACCTCCACCTCGACCCAAAGCCCCTGACAGTCAAAGCCGTTCTGATAGCGCAGGTCGTGTCCAGTCATCGCAAAGAACCGCTGATAGCAGTCTTTGTAGGTCCGGCCCCACGCGTGATGTACCCCCATCGGATTGTTTGCCGTAATCGGACCATCCAGAAAACTCCAGGCGGGCTTTCCGGCGATTTTGGCTCGAAGCGCGTCGAAGATCTGCCGATGTTTCCAGAACCGAAGGACGTCATGTTCAGTCCGGACAAAATCAGGCTCCGCAACGCGCTGGAACTGGAATGACGACTGGGGCATGAGCGACTCGAAGGGGGACAGCGGAAGAACAGTGAACTGGCAGCGGCGATCCGGCAGCGGGTTCAACCCCAGGACAGCCAGGCCACAAGGGTGGAAAAAAACACCAACTGAGCCGCAATCTTCGTGGCGGACCGCGAGGTCGGGGGTTAGCATCGTGGCCGTGTCCGACACGGTCAAGCCAACACCCCGGCTGAGGGACTTCCATCAGCGTTAACGGAGTGACTCAGCCCGCTGGCAAAGGGTTGAGAGGGGGGAATATGGCTGCACCTGTCGTGGAACGGATGACCCGCGGACAAAGCTCTCGTCAACGGGTGACACCCAGTCAGGGTACTCCGCGGAAGCGCACTCCACAGCAGCGCTCTCCCAGGGGAACTCCCGCCGCGCGAAAAGTCCCCTCGTCTCGTTCTCGAGTCACTGGATATCTCACCGTGATTCGTCCCCGTGTAACGCTCGACAAGTATCGCATCGAATGTCGCCTCTCCGAAGGGGGCTTCAGCGATGTGTATCGTGCCTTCGACACTGTTGAAGGGGTCCGCGTCGCGCTCAAAGTCCCGCACGACTCATTGGTCAACAACGACCTGCTGGAGTCATTCCGCTCGGAAGCCCGCATGGTGGCCCGACTGGAACATCCCAACATCCTGCCGCTCAAGAACGCCAACGTCATCGATGGTCGCTTCGTCATCGCCTACCCGCTGGGGACGGAATCGCTGGCCGACCGCATGGGTCGCCGCATGAGCCTCCCGCTCACGCTCAATCTCTGCGAGCAGATGCTCGAAGCCGTCGCCTACGCGCACTCGCAACGGATTGTGCACTGCGACGTCAAGCCGGAAAACATGATCATGTTCCCCGGCCCCGTCCTGCGGCTGGCCGATTTTGGCATCGCCAAAGTCGCCTGGAAAACGCTCCGGTCCTCCGGCACGGGCACCGTGGGCTATATGGCACCGGAACAGGCGATGGGCCAGCCCTCGCAGCGTTCCGACGTGTTTTCGCTGGGCCTGATCATCTACCGGATGCTCTCGGGTGCGTGGCCCGCGTATCCGTTTGAATGGCCCGGCCCCAACTTCCGCCGACTCAAGACCCGCGCGTCCGCCGACATGGTCGATCTGCTCAAAAAAGCCACCGACCTGACCCCACGGAAACGCTATGCCGACGCAGGCCGCATGCTGGCCGACTTCCGCAAAGCCGCCAAACGCACACTGGCCAAGTCTGACCGTTAACAGTCGGTTGAACAACCGCAACCTGA
>JBGSIP010000316.1:0-3281 GCA_041742495.1 Planctomycetaceae bacterium | reverse complement strand
TCTCGAGCCCGTTGCGCACCCAAAGCGAGCACGTCGTGCACTTGATCGGGCTGGTTGACCAGCTCTTCCCGCCGCGCCCGGGCCGAAGCAAATGCGGCCATGGCAGCGTCAAACAACAGTTGTTTGGCCTCGCCATAGCCCATTCCACCCGCGCGATAACGCGCCGCCAGGGCCGCCGCTTCTGCGGGAGCGGCAAACAACTGATACAGGGCAAAGACAGGACAGACCTCCGGATTCTTCGGTTCTTCCACGGGAGTGGAGTCTGTTTTGATCGACATGATTTTCTTACGGAGCTTCTTGTCGGCCTCAAAGACTTCAATCGTGTTGCCGTAGCTCTTGGACATCTTCTCGCCATCGGTGCCCGGCACCTTGGCGGTCTCGTCCAGGACGCGGGCCTCAGGCAGCACGAAGACCTCCTGTTGATAGATCGTGTTGAAGCGCTGCCCGACGTCGCGGGTCACTTCGATGTGCTGCACCTGATCGAGTCCGACCGGCACGATCTGGCTGTCATACGCCAGAATGTCCGCCGCCATCAGCACGGGATACGTAAACAGTCCCGCGTCCGCCGCGAGGCCGCGGCTTTTTTTGTCCTTGTAGGCGTGGCACTTCTCCAGCAAATGCATCTGCGTGACCGTCATCAACAGCCACGTCAGCTCGCTCACTTCCGGCACATCGGACTGCACAAACAGCGTGGCCTGCGCGGGGTCCAGCCCCAGCGCCAGCAAATCCATCGCCGCGTCGAGCACATGGCCACGCAGCAAGGCCGGGTCGCGGACTGTCGTCAGCGCGTGGAGATCGGCAATGAAATAGAACGACTGGGCATTCCCCTGCAGGGCGATGTACTGGCGGATGGCGCCAAAATAGTTCCCCCAGTGAAAACGCCCCGTGGGCTGAATTCCAGACAGTACGTTCATAACTCGGCAGCCCGCCTTCCGCGTTCAGGATGGTCGTTCAATCTGCTCTCAGGTTTTTCAGCGACTGCAATTGTCACTCACACAGGCTGCTCAGGTCGCCGCGCAGGAACGCACGGGGAGCCCCGCCAGCGTTCCCACCACTTCCTGCCAGGTCGCCGCTCCCAGCTCATCCAGGGCCGCGGGCAATTGCCCCTCCAGCGTGGCAGAGACTCCCGGATTCGCAAATGTTGCGGTACCCACCTGCACGGCGCTCGCCCCCGCCACGGCGAACTCCATCACGTCGTTGAGATTCGTGATCCCCCCCACGCCAATGATGGGAATCTCGACCCGGTTGCGCACATGATACACGGCGCGCAGCGCCAGCGGTTTGATCGCGGGGCCACTCAGCCCCCCCAGCGTGTTCCCCAGAATGGCTCGCCGCTTGCGCCAGTTGACTGCCAGTCCCTGAAACGTGTTGACCAGTGAAACGGCATCCGCGCCGCCATCTTTGGCCGCGGCGGCAATCACCGCAATATCGGTCACATTCGGCGTCAGCTTGGCAATGATCGGCAGATCGCAAACCCGCCGGACCCGTTCTACAACCTGACGGGCCAAGTCGGGATTGGTCCCAAAATCGACCCCGCCACTCACGTTCGGACAAGAGATGTTCAGCTCCACCCCGGCCAGCCCTGACACAGACGCCAGCCGCGTCGCCATCTGTTCAAATTGCTCAATCGACTTGCCAGCAATGTTGGCAATGATCGCCGTCGGCAGCGTCGTCAGATAGGGAACATGTTTGGCAATGAAGGTTTCCAGGCCATCGTTGTCGAGGCCAATCGAATTCAACAGACCACTGGCTGTCTCAAAGGTTCGCGGCGGAGGATTCCCAATGCGAGGCTCCAGGGTGACTGTCTTGGGGATAATGCCCCCTAGCCGGTCGAACGGAACGAACGGTGCCATTTCGCGGGCGTAACCAAATGTCCCCGAAGCGACCAGAATGGGGTTCGCCAGTCGCAACCGCCCCAATTGCACCGTCAGGCGGTGCTGGAACGAACCGGCCACTGGACCGGCGGCAGCCGGCGCTTGCGGCGCAAATCCGCCTGAGGGGCCGCCTTCAGCATCAGTCACGCTCATCGACTCCCCACAATCCGGCGCAGCGTCGCCGCTGCCACTGACAAAAACAGCCCGCGTTGAAGGATGTTACTGGCGGGGGAACGGCAGAACAAATCGGAATGGCAGCCCGGCTTCGGCTGACGCATCGCAGACGGCGACACCCCTGTCAAACTGGCAGCAGCCGGACTCGTCACCACAAACGCGGAGTTCTCGAAACGGTGTAAGCGTTTGACCATCAATAGCTTAGGCCGTGTGGCGTCCCGTTGGCACGCGATTCGCATTTCATTGTCTCGATCAGGGTCTGCGCTGCCAACACGGCGGACGGTCCCCTTGGTTCATCATCATGCCGACCGCGGGTCGTGCCTCAACAGACGGTTCCATCGATATTGCGTCAGGAGCGACGGATGGCGAAGAAGTCCAGCAGTTCTTTGAAGATCGTGCCGCTGGCAGACAAAGTGGTCCTCAAGCGCGAAAGTGCGGAAGATAAGACCGCTGGGGGCATCGTGCTGCCCGATTCCGCCAAGAACAAACCCCAGCGGGGGGAAGTTGTTGCCGTGGGCGATGGCCATGTCCGCAAGGACGGCAAGAAGGTGCCGCTGACCGTCAAGGAAGGTGACAAGGTCATCTTCAGTTCCTACGCCGGTGACGAAATCAAGATCGGCGACGAGGAATACCTGCTGCTGCGTGAAAGCGACATTCTGGCGACGTTCTAGTCTCGCCGGCCGGGTTCACCCGTCACCGTCCATCATTCCATCACCGATCCAGCTTGCCCACGAGGCAACTTCTGCCGTCATGGCACCAGGGAGAGAGATTCAATGCCCAAGATGATTGCGTTTAATCAGGAAGCTCAGGAAGCCATGCGGCGGGGCGTCGCCAAGCTGGCGAAGGCGGTCCGCGTGACCTTGGGCCCCCGCGGCCGCTATGTCATTCTGGAGAAAAGCTTTGGCTCCCCCACCGTCACGAAGGACGGTGTGAGCGTAGCCAAGGAAATCGAACTGGCCGACAAGTTTGAAGACATCGGCGCCCGCATGGTGCGCGAAGTCGCCAGCAAGACCTCTGACGTGGCCGGTGACGGCACCACGACCGCCACGATCATGGCCGAAGCAGTGTTCAACGAAGGTCTCAAGTCGGTTGTCGCCGGCGTCAATCCCATTGACATGAAGCGCGGCATGGATGCGGCCGTCGAAGCCATCACCGAACAGCTCAAGGGCATGGCCGTTGACTGCAAGACCAAGAAGTCAATCGCTCAGGTCGGCACCGTGGCCGCCAACGGCG
>JBGSIP010000315.1:0-9057 GCA_041742495.1 Planctomycetaceae bacterium | reverse complement strand
GGCGTCCTGTCCTCTCCGTTTGTCTCGTTTGTACAGGTGGCATTTGCGACTCGATCATCGACTTCATTGATGCTCGCGGGATGATTCCCGGCTCTGCATGAGCTGATGCACTTGGTTTCAGGGTCAGGCGTTCCGCGGTTCGAATCCCGTCCACTGTTTCAGCGGTCGGCGGACAAATTGCTCGATGGCATTGAGTCGGCGACTCATTTGTTGATTGCCGCGTATCTGCGATGCAACTCCATTAGCGGCGCGTAGTCACCGGAGTCTGCCGCACGGATGGCAGTCAGGTATTCGTCACGGATAACGCTGGTTTCACCGATGGTTTCCTCCGGCCATTCTGTGAGCGGTTGCTTGTTGAGTTTCAGCCAGAAATTGGCGAGCAGACGCGACCAGCGACCGTTGCCGTTGAGGAAAGGGTGAATCTGTACTGCGCGGTGATGCAGATGCGATGCCTGCTCGACAACATCAGGCCAGTGCTTCTGCCAGTCGGCAAGGTCGTCGCAGAGATTCTGCATCCGGCCTTGGACCACGTGCCAAGGAACACCGAGGTTGAGATTGGTGGTGCGAGTTTCTCCTGCCCACGTCCAGACGTCGCCGAACATCTCGCGATGAAGTTTGAGCATCCACGACAGGTCGAACTTGGCGGTTCGGCGTGTCAGAGGGCCACCAAGATATTTGACGATGGCCTTGCGGATGTTTTCGGCTTCGACCACGGAAAGCTGGCCGCGATTGGCGACACCGGACACTTTCAGGACCGAAACATCAATCGGCGTTTCACCGGGAGTGGTTTCCCAAGCCACGATCACTCCGCCCACAGTCGGCGTCGCGAGCCGGCAAGCAGTTCCTGAACGGTCTTTTTGGTCATCTGACCAATGTGGCGAGGGGACACGCCTTGCGCCTCCAATGCGGACGTTCCTTGGACCATCCGAACCAGTTTCTCGGCCTTCCTGCGGGCCTGTTGCTCAAGGATCGTTTCAGCATCCAAGCGCGGAACGGCTTCCAGCTCCATCCCCAAAAACTGAGCGATAGCGAGGATGTTCTCGACACTGGCCGCGGAGCCGTGGCCTGAGAGAATGCGGTGAACAGTAGGCAACGAGACGCCGCATCGGTCGGCCAGCACAGCTTGGCTGATCCCGAGTTCCCGACGGCGGGATTCGAGTTTCTCAAACAACGGTTGCCGATCCCTCATGACCAATTCTCCCACCTTATCTTACATCATATATGATGCAATTGCAAGGGGGATTTCGGTCGCGGTTCTTCGATCGAAAATACGTTTATCTACATCCTCCCACCACCGCAGATCGGCCTGCCAACCCCTTACCCCGGCGACAAAAAGTTCAATTGGCGTTCTGTCCTCTCCGTTTGTTGTTGCGTTCACGTTGCGGCTGCAGGTGGTGAGATCCCGAAAAGACGTTCCGGGGACACACCGGGGGGCGGTGCAGCCCGGGGATATTCGGTGGTTCCGTTCGGCAAGGAACGAACCGATTTGCTGCTGGTTCCTCGGTCTCATCCGGTGGGAATGAAGCCGGTCCGTGAGCGCCTGATTCTGGGTCGAGGAGGAAACCCTGCGGTTGACGGCCAAGTGCGTCAGAAACGCCCGGACTTCCGTCGGTCCCATCTCCTGCGGGTACCGTTTGTTGTGAAACAAGATGAACCGCTTGACCCAAGCCACGTAGGATTGCTCGGTGCCATACGCCAAGTGCTTAACTCGGCACGCACGGGCAACATGATCCAAAAACCGAGGTTCTTGGGACTGGCTGTTTTGCGCGGCCGCCCACTGAGCATCAAACTTCGATGGTGAAGACTGCGGCATAGAATGGACGCTTAGTGCGGTGTAGCATAGGACTCTGTCCGGCGATCCGTCGCAACTCATTCGCCAGTCTGACGCATCAAGATTGACAAGTCCATGCTGCACCGCCAAACTGCGGTAAAATTCTACCGCACTTCGGCGGTCGAATACCTGTTATCCATCTAGGAATCTATGGCAAAGTCTTCCAAACATTTGATCATCCTTGACTGCGGTGATGTCAAACGCAAATTCTCGAAGATCATGTTCACTGGAGACGGTTCCTATTCACTTACCGCTCCGTACCACAGCGCCAAGAAGGCTGTACTCTTTAAGATTGCTGTGAACTATGATACCAGTGAGCCACTGGCGGCTTTCAGCGATGCGATTGAACTAGCAGAACTCGACGAAGCTCGACTCAAGATCACTCACCATCGTAGTGGTTTCGTTCAATTCTCCGGTGATGGCGTTGTCTCTGGACTCGATGAAACTGGTAAACCCAAGGGACTCGGCGTCTTCTCTAATCGGCTGGAGGATGTTGGTAGCGGGCCGGCCCTTGGGGCTGGCGTTCAAGATATTTCACAACTTGAAACAACCACACAAACATCGACACGCGATTTAGTTGTGCACATCGATGAAATCCCCAAATGGCCTAACGGCAACGGGATTATGCTAGAAATCCACTACTTTCAACCGCCCATTCGCAGATTTGTATTCAAAGACCATGCTGGAAGGAACCGGCTTGATATAATTCACCCTTCGGGTTTCATTGTCCCGATGTACGCAATCTACGCGCCAGAGGATTGCGAACTACCCGGTTTACTCGGAATCGAACTCTACGGTCATTGCTTCCATTTCGGTGATTCAGGATTTTCGCTTTCTGGGCCGGGGGAAAAGGAGCGGTTGAACGATAAGGGAGAGCGAATAGCCGATGTCATTGGTTGTATTTTTCCGCGGCCAGCGAACGTCGAAGGTGCCATAAGCCTCGATTACAAGCCGAAAGACGGGTAACAATCCAATGCACGCGAGTTGCGGGTCGCGCGTTTCAAAATGGTAAGTCACTTGGCAGCAACCGCGTGATTGGTGTCGTTATGCCTCAAGAAAATATGGAAGAACACGTACTAACTGAAATAGCACAGATCCACACACTACTTGAGCGTTGTCCACCCAGCAGATCAGAGCATGGATGGTGGTTTCGCGGTCACGCTGACTGTACGTGGCCACTTGTTCCAAAGGCTGGGCGTCCCGAGTTTTTCCTCCCTGTTTCACCACGAAAGCAACCTTTTGACTTATCGCCCTTAGACGGCGAACATGAAAGATTTCGTCGCTGGAAGCAACAAGCCGTCGCGTATTACCGCGAATTACCTCAACCAGATTTAGAGTGCTTGGCAATTGCACAACATCACGGCCTGGCGACGAGGCTACTAGATTGGACTGGCAATGCCTTGGTTGCTGCTTTCTTCGCAACTTGGGAGCATGCATCTTCCGACGGCTGCATCTACTGCATTTCGCCGTTCAAGGAGCCCGTCTTACGGGTTAATGTGGTCAGTATAGGAAGCCTTTCCACTGGTGGATCCGTTAGGGCGTATGTCCCACCCGCAATCTCTCCGAGAATTCTTAACCAAGCTGGGGCTTTCACTGAACATTCTCCGCCAAATCTGGATTTACTGACGGCAACTGAAGAAGAAACGCGGCACAAAATTGAAATCGTGCGATTTCGTATTCCTGCGAGTTGCAAAACCGACATTCAATCGAGCTTGAATCAGCTCGGCGTAAGTCGTGCCACTCTGTTCCCTGATCTTGATGGACTCTCTGCACAGATTAACGCTGAAACATCTCGGCTAGTTGCCGAAAGGTCCGCTGTAAAACCGGCATAACAATGCGTTGGAGGCGGAGCCGCCGATCGCGTCGTTCCTGAAGTCAATGTTGATTGGCGGCGGCCCGGTCAACGCCAGCGTTCGGCAAGTCAACATGACGTTGAAGAAATCATTCCCGCTTCCACCAGAAGGCGACGTGATCGTGCCTCAATCGCCTAAAGCGCTTGGCGGCCCATTTGTCGCCGGTCGCGCTGAAATCGTAGCCGAACGTGGCGGGCGGGGCGTGTGCTGCCTTCGAGATTTAGTTGATCCGGTCGACTGGCTGGAAGAATTTGAGAACTGCTATTTTCAGGTTCAGGCTGACGGATCGCGAAAAGTAGTCCGCAAGGCAACGGACGAGGACATTCACCAGTTTCGCGTTCCGAGTTGGATTCAATCGCCCGAGTATCCAATCTGTTGTGGCAAGGAAATGATATTCGTCGGGCAAATCAACGACGATCGCATCTGCACCGAGCCCCCGGCCGACGCGAAAATGTGGTGGCATGACGCGGCCTCGTTCTATGTGTTTACATGTCCGTACTGTCTTGAGTGCGCCGCGATTGGCCAACAGTACTGAAGACGGCGAACAAGGCGGTCAACCCGGGCGGCGGATCGGGCGTTTTCTGAAATCAGAGGTACTTGGCCGCTGCCGGGTTACCTTGGTCGTTCGCGGTGGAAGTTTCGATTGCTAGAAGACATCGACCGTCACGCGCTGTTCAACGAGTTGCATCGCAGCGTCGAACAATCGGCGACAGCAGCCGTCGAGCAACTAATGACCGGCATCCCTGATTTGGCCTATCCGCCGAACCACGGCTTCTTGCCGGACGAAGTGGCGGCGCTTGCCTCCATTCCGAAAGGCCCGGCGATGGAACGTGCTCTGCGGAAGCTCATCGCTTCGGCGGCGGCGACGCCGATTTTCGATCTGCTATGCCTTGTGGATGGTGTCGCGGACGCGCCGGAGTTGGCGGATGTGCTTGAGTCGGACTCCACGGCGGTCGATCTAATGTTTCACGACGGATTCTACGATTCATATTGGGCGTGGCGTCGTCGCCGTCCTGATCCAGGTTGGCGGTTGGACACTTACGAAGGGTAGCAACCGCGAACCATCAGTTGCACCTGACTGCGGCGGCATCACGCAACACCAGGTTCAAAGTCTCACCAGCCGCCGCAGCAGGTGAACTTGATCGTTCACAAGACTATTTCTCATCGGAAGAAGTTTCGAGAAGTTGCCGTAATGCCGTTTCCCAACCCCGAACTCCAGCGACAAAAAGTCCAAACGGCATCCTGTCCTCTCCGTTTGTTGTTGCGTTCACGTTGCGGCTGTGGGTGGTGAGATCCCGGAAAGACGTTCCGGGGACACACCGGGGGGCGGTGCAGCCCGGGGATATTCGGTGGTTCCGTTCGGCAAGGAACGAACCGATTTGCTGCTGGTTCCTCGGTCTCATCCGGTGGGAATGAAGCCGGTCTGTGAACGGGCTCGGCTTTGTCATTGGGGCAGAGTTGAACGGGGCTCTTACTGCTATCGTCTGGGGTCGTTGGCTTGCCAACGGGCCAGCCAACGACCCCAACGTTTTACTCCTGCGTTCCATTGTTGCCGTACTTGGTCGACGGCAGCTTGCATTTGTGCGAGGTGTTCCGCCGTGTTGTGATCGCGGGCACCGACCGACGTGTTCCACAGGCAATCCGGATACCCGGCGCAGCATAACACGCCAGACTCCGTGTCAATTTGCTGCGGAGACAACGCTCTGCCACACAGCGCACAAGTTTCTGGATATGGCCGGCCATCCGGCATACAGAATTGTGGCGTGCCGAGAAACCTGTTCAACACGACGATGAGCCAGCGGCGCTCGTCCGTCCGCAACCGTTGCCCGATGCTATGGGGCTGATGGGTGTGGGCGTCGATCAGTTGGACGTCCGGGTCCGCTTCATCAACCGGGCGAACTGAGCTTCCGACCAGGCCTGCCCACGGCCACCGGATTGGTTCACTGCTGACGTAACCGCCGGCTTCCAAGGTGACCCATGTACGGACGGTAAGCCCTGCGAGGCTGCGTTCGATCTGCACTTCGTGGCGCTTGCGATTTGCGGTGAGCGTGATCGTCTGTCGGTAGTGCCGGTGCCAATACAGCACGAGGCACGTCACCAAGCCCACAATGATCGCGCCCAGCCAGACGCTGCCAACGAAGTCCACGGCCTGTTGTGGATTGTTCCTCGCCGGAACGAGCATACCGGCCACGCAGCACATCGAGAAGGCACCCACGACCAGCAGCATGACCAACAAGACCAGCCAACTCGTCAGGCGCGTCCCGATCCGAATCATGAGCACCTCAGGTGTCGCGAGTTCGACACGAAGAGGCCCTGCCGGTAAGGGGGGTAGTAGCAGATTCCCGTCAGCCGTGTACAGCATCGGTGGCTGTCGCCCACGACTCCTCCATCCGCAGCGTGCACAGTGTTGTCGACCACTCGCACGGTCAATGTTCCGCGTGGAGAGAGCAGACTGGCAACTCGGGCAGGTCGCCCGCAACGTTTGTCCGACTTCAAGTCGCAGCCAGCGCACAAATTGCAATTGCGCATCTTTGTGCCAGTGATGTCCAAACGGGATGCGCCAATGGGATCCCACCAATTCGAGGTGATAAATGGGCTCGTCGCCCGGATCAGATGGTCCAACCACCAGCCACTTGACCGCCAGATCGTGCTCAGCGGGATAAGTTTCTGTGCGTACGCCTGGGAGCATCTGGTATTTCACGGTGACGGTGTCGCCCGTGATCTCAATCGTCTTCGGTGCGGCCGTCCGGTCGATTGTCAGCAGACCCGGGGTCACACAACCAATGACACACAACCACAGCAAGCCGAAGACCACGAACCAGCCAGGATCTCCGACGACAGCCCCCATGATCCCGAGTGCACCCAGCAGGAGCGCACTTCCTGCAATGAGTAGCACCGCTGCCATCCTCGCGTCTTGAATGGCTTTCGGGTCGGCATCGACAGAGAAGATGACTCGTTCAAGGGACCGATCATGGAGAATGAGCCCGTGGATGTCTGGTGGATGATCGGTCATTCCGCGGGACTCTGGCTTCGACTATATTCGCATGTGAGCCCAACAGTCGATCCGTCGAAACTCATTGCCCTGTTGTGATGTGTCGGACTGGCAAAGTCCATACCCCACCCTCTTTCAGATCGTAGCGGACGGCGGCGGTGGAATTCTTGTTCGGAGGCAGGAGGAGTCTCGACTTTGGATGCAGCACACTTCTCTGAGAGGTTCGAGTCGTACCGATCCACTTTGCTCGTCTACGTGACGCGGCTTGTGCTGCGATCCGCCGTTGCTGAGGAGTTGGTGCAAGAGACTGCGTTTCGAGCCTTTGAAGCTCGTGACTCGGCACCGACCAACGCGGACGAGTTTCGAGCGTGGTTGTATCGAATCGCGACCAATTTGGGGTTGGACTACCTGAGGCGGCACGGCACCGTCCGGGAAACGGTGATGCTCGACTTGCGACGCCGAGCCGAAGAGAGCCCCGCATTCGCGGAGGCCACCCGCACGTTCCGTGGTTCACCGGAAGCGATATCAGTCGCGCGGGAGCACTTATCCTTTTGCATGGCCTGCTGCCTGCAACGCTTCCCGCTTCCTCAAGGGGCGGCGTTGCTGCTCGTCGAGATGGTCGGGCTGACCGTTGCGCAGACAGCCGCAGTGCTGGACGCCCGGCCCGCCCAAGTGAAGGGGTGGCTTCAAGCAACCCGGGCCGCGACGGACGAGCAATATGGATCAACCTGTGCACTGGTCGCCAAGCAGGGCGTCTGTTACCAGTGCGTTGAATTGGACCGTTTCCACGGGGCCGACCGCGGCGATCCGCTGGAGGGAACTCGACGCGGTTTCGCTGACCGTTTGGAAGTCCTCCGCACACAACCGCCCGCCCAATGGACACAACTCCTCGGGGAGCTACTGGACGACCTGGGCTAGCGGCCATCCGTTTCGGTGAACTCATCCGTTGTAAAGGTATGGGGCCGCCATTTCGGCGGCGCCGGTAGCCGATGAGGTGCAATGATGAACAACGGAGAAGTCTGCTGGGTGGAGGTCAACACGACCGACGTGGCGAGCGCGACCGATTTCTACACCCGGTTGTTCGGGTGGCAGCGCGGTGCCGGAGAGGTCGGGTTTCCGTACCAGTTTCTCAAGCGGCCGAGCGAGGAGCGGAACTTCGGCGGAGTCATGGGGCTGACCCAACCCGGAGTTCCGCCCCACTGGCTGGTGTACTTCGGGGTCCCTGACCTTGATGCGGCCGTCAAACAGGTGATCGAACTGGGAGGTCGTTCCCTCTCCCCCGTAGTGGTCCTGCCGCAAGGCGGCCGATTTGCCGCTGTGGCCGACCCGCAGGGTGCGGTCTTCGCTTTGTTTCAAGCTGGTTGAGTCGAGCTTGGCAGCATTCTCCGTCGAAGCCGCCAAAGCCGAATCA
The DNA here is from genome assembly GCA_041742495.1 of Planctomycetaceae bacterium. Classification (GTDB taxonomy): domain Bacteria; phylum Planctomycetota; class Planctomycetia; order Planctomycetales; family Planctomycetaceae; genus JBGSIP01. Next base: position 970 of record JBGSIP010000315.1, on the reverse strand, counting down.
GACGCCGCAGTTGACCGGGGTCGCAGTGCCGGCCTCGGTCAACTGGGTTTTGTCGTTCTCGCGGGGATTTCCCACCCTGCGAACCGGAATTAGAATGTCATTGATCGGTTTCCCTCTCCCGCCTGCCTCGACCCCTGCTCTCAAACCACCTGGAACAGGATGCGGGGGCAGCGTGCAGCAGCCGGCCCGGTGCAATCGTCACTTTGTGGAAGGCCACCCGTGGCGTGTCCTTGTGTGACGATTGCACGTTTCGCCACCCATGCGCATCCCGCATCCCGCTTCTTGCGTCAGTCTCCGCCAACTCACTCGCGGTGCGAATTCGCTGCGAGGGCGTCGCGTTGCTGTTCCAGCAGTCGAATCCAGGGGCCAATGTAATGGCCGTTGTCGTGGTAGGTGCGGCCACTGATGAGGTTGCCGTCGATGACCACTGGCTCGTTCACGTAAATTCCGCCGCAGACTTCCAGATCGAAGCGGCATTTCGCGACCGTGGCCATGCGACGTCCGCGGACACAGTCCGCATAGGCGGGAATCTCCACACCGTGACAGACGCTGGCAATTGGCTTGTTCGCGGCGAAGAAGTGCTTGGTAATGCGGACCAGATCAGGGTCGTAGCGGATGTACTCCGGGGCGCGACCTCCGGAGAACAGAATGCCCGCGTATGCGTCCGGGTCGACCGCACTGAAGGCCACGTTGGCTTCGATGTGGTAGCCCTCCCACTCCCGGGTGATCGTCCAACCGGGCGACACTTCGTGCATGACCATCGCGTATCGACGCTGCTCGGGGGCCGCCACAACAGGTTGAAAGCCCGCTTCGATCAGGCGGTAGTAGGGATACAGAGTATCCAGTGTCTCGACGGCATCACCGACAACAATCAGCACTTCGGCAGCAGGCATGGGTACCCTTCTTATGGAGCGCAGCGCGGTCGAGGCGGCATGCCACAGTGCTTGTCAACGCCTCCATCGCCGGGCCC
>JBGSIP010000314.1:0-1735 GCA_041742495.1 Planctomycetaceae bacterium | reverse complement strand
GTGTGTTGCGCCCGCAGGATCGGTGCAACTGCTGGCAGCCGCGCCGCGGAACCTGCATTTCAGAACCATCTTTCCAAGTCGTTGCGTTTTGTTTTTTTCGCCGGGTATACTTGGGTACCAACGACGTCGTCTTCGGTACGCAGCTGACTGATCGCACGCAAGTTGTTTCTGCGTCGGCAGATGCGATAGTCTTCCGAGACGATCTCTGAGCAGGCAATTCGAGGGTGCAGGGGACAAAGGTGTCACCCACGTGGGTGAGATATGCCCTGATGGGCGAGTCCGCAGTTGAGCTCCCGGCGCCGACTTCCTGATCACTGATTCTGGGGGGAACCAGATGCCGATTCTGGCGGCCGAGCCCGACCTGTTTCCGAATGATCTGCTGGCCTGCCCGCCGGATGGCGGAGACTGGTGGGCGCTGCACACATTCAGCCGAATGGAAAAGCAACTGGTGCGTCGCTTGCGACAGGCGGAAGTCCCTCACTATGCCCCGATGCATGCGCGGCGACACCGCACGCCCGGCGGTCGGCTGCTGACTTCGCACGTGCCGCTGTTTCCCGGATATGTGTTTCTGCACGGGGACGACGAGCACCGGTTAGCGGCTCTGCGAACCAACATGGTCCTTCGCGCGATTCGCGTGCCTGATGGTGAGCAGCTCCGTGAAGATCTACATTGCATTCAGCGATTGCTGCAATCGGGATCGGACGTCAACCTCGTCACAGCAGTTCGTCCTGGCATGCGCGTCCGCGTGACTTGTGGTTCATTGACGGGGCTAGAGGGTATCGTGCTGCGACAGACTGGCTGTGACCAATTGGTCGTTGCCGTCAACTTTCTCCAACAGGGTGCTTCCATCACCTTGGACGCGTTCGACGTCGAGCCAGTGACATGCTGAGTGCTACGGAGCCTCACACACGGCTCCCGAATGCATCGTCAGGCCACTCCGCGTCACGGCGGCCGAGGGTGCTGTTTGTGAATCGTTCGTATTGGCCCGATGCCGAAGCCACCGGTCAGTTGTTGACCGAACTGTGTGAAGACCTCGCGACAGAATTTGACGTGACGGTGTTGTGCGGGCAGCCCAATTCCAATCCCGGGCGAGAGGCGTTCATCAGTTGGGGAACTCAGACTCGACGCGGCGTACAGATTGTCCGCGTGCCCCACACGCGGTTCGCGAAATCCTGGACACCGGGGCGGTTGATCAATCTGGCCACATTCTGGGCCGTCTCGTTGTGCCGCGGGCTATTCCTGCGTCGTCAGCAAATCATTGTGCTGGAAACGGACCCGTTCTTGTTGCCGTTTTCGGCGCGCCTGCTGAGCTGGCGACACGCGGCGAAAATGGTGCATTATCTGCAAGACATCTACCCCGACGTGGCTGTCGCCTTGGGGCATGCGCGGGAGTCATGGCCGATTCGCTGGCTGCGGGCGCGGCTGACGTCCGCATATCGCCGCGCCGAGCGAGTGATCGTACTAAGCCGCGACATGCGGGCGTGGTGTCTCCGACAGGGAATCGCGGCGGAGAAGATCGAGATCGTGCGTAACTGGGCCGATGGCCGACAGGTCTTTCCCATCAAAGAGCAGAATCCCTTTCGGCAGCAACAAGGCTGGGGGGACCGATTTGTCCTGATGCACTCGGGCAACATGGGAATGTCGCAGCGGCTGGAAATCGTACTGGACGCCGCCGAACTGTTGCGTGATCAACCGCGGTTCCAGTTTGCGCTGGTGGGTGGCGGGGCCGCCGCCG
>JBGSIP010000313.1:0-1518 GCA_041742495.1 Planctomycetaceae bacterium | reverse complement strand
GGGCGTTCCCGCGGCGCGGACGCCAGAGGAGTTAGCGTCGTGGCTGGGGATTTCACTGTCCCGTCTGGGCTGGCTGACACATCGCTTTCTGGAAGGCGGCCGGCCGGGAAATCTGAAACAGGCGCACTATTTTTTCCGCTGGCGGGAAAAACGTCGCGGGGGATTTCGCCTGATCGAAGCTCCCAAACCGCTGTTGCGCGCCGTGCAGGACCGCATTCTCGTGGAGATCCTCGAACGGGTGGCCGTGCATCCCGCGGTGCACGGTTTTGTGCCCGGTCGATCCATTTTGTCCAACGCCCGGCCGCACGTCGGTCAAGCGGTGGTGCTCAAGTACGACCTCGACAATTTCTACACGCGGGTACGATTTTCGCGGGTGGTCGCTGTGTTTCGCGGTATGGGTTACTGCCGCGAGGTGGCGATTTGGCTCGCCAAGCTCACCACGTCGGGGGTGCCGACGAATCTCAGCATTCCCACTGGCGCTGCGACGCTATTGGCGCTGTACACGCCGCGCCACCTGCCGCAGGGAGCACCCACGTCGCCGTCATTGGCCAATCTGGCCGCGTATGGACTCGATGTGCGACTGTCCGGACTCGCGAAGTCGTTTGGAGCGCACTACACCCGCTACGCCGACGATCTCACGTTTTCTGGCGATGACGCATTTGCTCGCTCGCTGCGGACCTTCAAACCACTCGTCGAGCAGGTCGTGCGCGAAGAGCGCTATCGCGTGCAGCGCGACAAATGCAAGGTGCTGCGTTCGCACCAGCGGCAATCGGTCGCGGGCATCGTGGTCAATGACAAGTTGAACATCTGTCGGGAAGACGTGGACCGCCTGAAAGCCACACTCACCAACTGCGTGCGGCAAGGCCCCTCCACACAGAATCGCACCGGACACGCCGACTTCCGCGCCCACCTGCGTGGCCGCATCGCACACGTCGCCCAGGTACACCCACGCCGTGCCGAACGCCTGCTCACACTCTTCACCCAAATCGACTGGGCACGCTAGCCCCCCCTCGGCAGGGGGCTTGTGCCCGCATTCCCCGCAGGGGGCTTGTGCCTGCGGCAGCGTGATCAGGGTGCGTTGGGTGCCAGTGGCTTTGCCAGTGTTTTTGCCCCCGCTTGACAGACTGCATTGGCAAAGCCAGTGGGAACTTTGCCCATCCGTGCTTGCTTCAAGTCGTGGCGACTCGACGGTTGGCGATGCCGGCGACGGATTTACAGGAGTCGACGGGGCAGAGTGAGCCGGCTTGACCGGTGTGACTCCGGCGGGGTACCAGTCGCAGTCCTCACTTCGCGCCCTGTTCTGGGGCAATCGCGGAATCTCCTTTCTCCGGCAGTTTCCCGCCTTATGATCGTATCCCCGCGGCTGCGCACCGGTGTCGGTTTGCTCCGACCACAGAACCACAGAGACTCTGCGCGCCGGTGGACGTGGTGCCTGCTGGGTGTGCTGGTGTTGTTTAGTGTCCACGATGCCCAAGCTCAGTCGCCATCCCGCGGACACAGAAGTCCAGGGCAGTGGCA
>JBGSIP010000312.1:0-6016 GCA_041742495.1 Planctomycetaceae bacterium | reverse complement strand
GCTGACAACCGATGCAACCTGACAGACACAGCGGCGGCCCGCGGGTGGCCGCTCGTGGTCTCGTGGGGAGCCGGTCATGTCCGAACTTTTGCAGCAGGCGCTATTCTTCGCAGCCGTCAGTCTGGTCGCTGTGGCCTGCCTGGCCGCCGCATTTCTGGCGGGAGTGCTTTATGAGCGCTGGTCTGAACGGCGGGCCCTGCAGCGCGCGGCTCAGCAGTTCTCGACACTGGTCGAGCGTCTGCTGAAGAATCTCGATCAAGCCGCCGATTTCACCGGACAGTTGCAGCAGTTTCCGGCCGCCGATTGGCAAGCCGGTCAACAGGCGACCTTGTGTGCCAAAGCGGGCGAACTGCTCAACCGCCTTATTGAGTTCTCCACCCCGCCTGAGGTTCGACAGGCGCAGTTGGAACGACAGGTTCCGGCGGTCCAATTCCCGACGTTGGTCCGCTCGCCGGAAGATGCCCGGACGGGCTTGCCGGACTATTCGGCATTTGAAGTGAACCTGCGCTCCACGCTCGATTGTGTGGCGACGGGTTTATTTGCCACCGTCGTCCTGGTGGAGATTGACAAGTTCGCCGCACTGGTCACCCGGCATGGACCGCGCGAAGCCGATCATTTTTGTCGTTCGGTCGCCAAGTTGCTGCTGCATGGAGTGCGCGATCAGGATCTCGTCTGCCAGTGCTTTGATGGTCGGTTCGCGGTGCTGCTGCTCGATGCCCAGGCGGAGCCCCTGGAGGCCATTCCCGGTGAACTGCGGGATCTGATTCGGCAGCACCGGTTTCGCCTCTCCTCGACCGACCAGGAAGTGCTGGTGACCGCGAGCTTTGGCGTCTATGCCCCGCAGCCCGGCGATCAACCTGCCATTTGCCTGACACGAGTGCAACACGCACTGGACGACTCGCAGCGTCGTGGCCGCAATCAGTTGCATCGCCACGACGGGCGCACGTCGGTGTTCTGCCGGGCAGGCTGAATTCTTCCGCGCCACATTGCCGACCGCGGCAGGCTGGTCACAGTCGCGTGGGTCGTTGAAAAGCCGTGCAGAACGGTCGCCTGCTTTTTTGCCGTTCTTCGATGGCGAACCGACTCCGAAGTCGTGATACTGCAGAATCGCGCGGGAGATCGTCCCCGCGTCGCACGAACTGGGGAGTTGCAGCTATGAGTGGTGACCATCCCACCGTCAACCGGGTTGGTCTGGCGACGGTGGTCACGCTGGGCAAAGAATACAATCGTCTCGACGGCGCTTCGGTCGAGGATGCTGCCCTGATTCTGATCACCGCGGCGGAGAACGCTCAGCCGCCGGTCCTGATTCTGGATCTATCCCACACCCGGTTCTTTGGCTCGTCCTTCATCGAAGTGCTGGTGCGGGCGTGGAACGTGGTGCGACACCGCGGGCAAGGCAAGTTCATGCTGGTGGGCGTGAACGGCTACTGCCGCGAAGTGCTGCAGATCACGCATCTGAACGACGTGTGGCCGATGTACGACTCCGTGGGAGCCGCCATGGAAGCCATTCAGGCGATCTGAGTAGTCCGCATTGTGGCGCTGTTCGCTGGGGCCACACACCGCTGCCCGCTCTGCGGCGACGTGGTCGGACGCTGCCCGGTCTGTGGCCCTGCACTGGCATTGGTCGACCCGGGATTCGGCAGCCAGCAGTCGCCGAGGAACGGCGACCACTCGACGTCACGACAGGTAGGGCCTACCATCTGATTATGCCTGCGATCGTGGCGGAGAATCTGGCGAAGTCATACCGCGTCTTCCAGAAACAGGAAGGTTTGTGGGGCTCGTTGCGCTCGTTGTACCACCGTGAATATCGCCTGGTGCATGCGGCGCGGGACGTCAGCTTCTCGATAGAGCGTGGTGAAATGGTCGCTTTTCTGGGGCCCAATGGCGCCGGCAAAACGACCACGCTGAAGTTGCTCTCAGGGCTGTTGTACCCCACCACGGGGCAATGCCGCGTGCTGGGATACGTGCCGCAGGAGCGACAACACGCCTTTCGCCGGCGGTTTTCGCTGGTGATGGGGCAGAAGAACCAGTTGTGGTGGGATCTGCCTGCCATCGATTCTTTCCGGCTGCACCAGGAAATTTATTGCATTCCGCCAGCTGACTACCGGCGTCGTCTCGACGAGTTGGTGGGCCTGCTGGACGTGGAGCACAAGCTGCATCAGCCCGTGCGGGAATTGTCGCTGGGCGAGCGGATGCGGATGGAACTGATCGCCGCGCTGCTGCATGAGCCCGAAGTGCTGTTTCTGGACGAGCCCACCATTGGTCTGGATGTGGTTTCGCAAACGACGGTGCAGAAGTTTCTGCGGCATTATCAGCGCACGCAGGGCATCACGGTGCTGCTGACCAGTCATTATATGAAAGACGTGGAAGCGCTCTGCGAACGGGCGATCATCATCAACGAAGGGGAGATCAAACACGACGGGGCGCTGTCGGACGTGGTCTCACGCTTTTCGCAGGATAAACTGGTATCACTGCAGTTTGCCGGTGGTCTTGTGCCGCCTGATCTGGCGTCGTACGGCGAGGTGATCGAAGCCAGCCCCACGCGCACCAAACTGCGGATCAAGCGGCTGGAAATTCCCAAGGCGTTGGCATCGCTGCTGGAACGCTACCCGGTAGAAGACGTGGCCGTGCTGGAGCGTCCGCTGGAGGATGTCATTGCCGAGATGTTCCGGGAAGTGCGGACGCAGGGACGTGAACAACCGTCGGAATTGGCGACGGCTGGAGCAGTCCGCTAAGCACTCGGCGTGGTGAAGTATCCGCTCGCTGGGCACGGCAACCAATCCGGACGCGGGTGGAGACTCTGCGGCACGGACTTGGAGAGGGGTGGAAGGCAAGTATGGCTGCTGCGAATGCCGAAGTGACGCCCCGACATGTGCCCACCGGCTTTTGGCCAGGTCTCGTGCGTTCGTACCGTGTGAACTCGACGATTCTGAAGACCTGCGTCGAAGAGCGACTGGTTTACCGGACTGACTTTGCGCTGGCCACGCTGCTGCGATTTCTCCCGATGGTGACGCAGATCTTTCTGTGGACGGCCATCTTCGCCGTAGGAACCGGTCAGGAACGGGGTGAACTGAGTGGCTACACCTATCACCAAATGATTTCGTACTACCTCGTCGCCATGCTGGGGCGGGCCTTTTCGAGCATGCCGGGGCTTGCCAGCGGCATTGCCAGCGATGTGCGGGACGGATCGATCAAGAAGTATCTCACGCAGCCGATTGATCTGCTGGGTTATCTGTTCTGGTATCGAGTCGCTCACAAACTGGTGTACTACGGCGTCGCGCTGGTGCCCTTTGCGGTGCTGTTTATCTGGTTCCGGGAGCATCTGCCGCCCTACCCGGGGCTCCCGGTGCTGCTGGGGTTTCTGGCCTCGCTGGTGATGGCGTTTTTGATTGGCTTTCTGGTGGAAGCGTGGTTGGGTCTCGTGGCGTTCTGGTTTTTGGAAGTCGGCTCCCTGCTGTTCGTTTACATGCTATTCAGCTACTTCCTGTCGGGGCACATGATTCCGCTGGATTTTTTCCCGCCGGCGCTGCGCAATGTGATGCTCTGCCTGCCGCTGCAATACATGGCCTTCTTTCCCGCCGCCGTGTTGTTGGGGCGTGTTCCCGCGGCAGAACTGCCGTGGGCCCTGACGGTGGAATTCCTGTGGGTGGTCGGACTGTTCATCATGTGTCGCTGGACGCTCGCCCGCGGACTGAAACGCTACGGAGCGTATGGCGGCTGACCGCCTGAACCTTTCGGCCTGCTGTGTGTCCCTTCCGAAGGACGGCGTGAACCGTCAGCGAGAGTTCGCGGTTGGGTTTTCGACGGGGCGTTGGCGACAGAACGGGCGGAATGGGTGCCACTGCTGGCTTGTCCAGCAGTGCGAGGAATAGCAAGCCCGATCCAACAATGCGAATGCTCGTTGATCCCAGGCTCTGCCCGCCCGTCATTTGTGACTCTCGGTTTGGAGTCGTCGGGCACAACCTGACTTACCTCCGCCGATGCGGATTGCCGTGTCGGGATTGAGTGAGATTCACGTTGTGGTTCGCGTCCCACGAGGGGCTATACTCCGCGGGCTGATTCCCCCGGGCCAGCGACGACTGTGTTCCTGCCTTGCGATTCCTGCTGCTGCTCGCCAGCCCCCACGATGAATCTTTGCCCTCCCGCTGGTTGCCATGTCCACCCTGCCTGCCCCCGTCGTTCAACAACAAAACACAGCCACGGGCGTGTACGGGCGGGAATTCTGGATGGCTTATGTGGCCAACCTGGCTGTCGTGACGGGCAACGCGTTGACATTTCGATTTGCGGAACTCGTCAATCTGCTGGGCGGAACCGATGCTGACACAGGCTGGATTTTGGGGGCCGCGACAGCGGTTTCGCTGGGGGCCCGCGTGTGGCTGGGACAGGGAATCGATCGCCACGGGGTCCGCATCGTCTGGACTGTGACGTCGATGTTGTACGTCGGCGGTCTGCTGCTGGTGCTCTTCAGTCCGTCCGTGGGTGGGCAGATGCTCGCCGGACAGGTGCTGTATCGCGTGGCGCTGGCGGGAATATTTTCCTGCTCGCTGGTGCACATTCAGAATCTGGTGCCGGTCGAACGGCGCACAGAGATCATCGGCGTGCTGGGTTCGAGCGGCTTTCTGGGGATGATCCTTGGTTCTCAGCTCGCCGACATGCTGTATCGGTTTGGTCCGCCCGGCTGGGGACGATTGGCCCTCATCTTTGCGGCCGCTGCCTGTGCGGGGGCGTTATATCTGGTGCTGGTGACTCTGCTCACGCGGCGGGATGTACACCGGCGTCCGCGCCACACTCCGCCCATGTGGCCGCTGCTGTGCCGGTATGGCTCGCGGCCTGTGCTGATTGTGGCGCCGCTGATGGGGATGGGCTTTGCGGTGATGACCACATTCCTCACCCGCTACGCCACCAGTTTGCATCTCGCTGGGGTCGGGACGTTCTTCTCGGCTTACGCGCTGACTGCATTCTTTGTGCGGATGTGGTCGCGCGGCTGGAATCGCAGCATCGGCCGCCATGGCATGATTCTCATGGGGCTGACTGGTCACGCCATCGGCTTGGCGGCGTTAGTTTTTGTGCACGCGGAGTGGCAGTTTGTGTTTCCGGCGGTGTTCGCCGGATTCGGACACGCGCTGCTGTTTCCCGCGGTGATTTCGCTGGTGTCCGGCGAATTTCCTCGTCCATTTCGCGGCACCGGGAACACCATTGCCCTGGGCTTTATCGATGTCGGGGGTGTCGTGAGTTCCCCCATCATCGGCATGGTGATCGACGTGTATGGCTTTGTGCCGATGCTGGCGGGCACGTCGGCGGTGATGACCGCCGGAGTGGCCTACTACGCGTGGGCGACGCACGGGAAGATCGACCCGGAACTGTCCCGCGCGCCGCGCGAATCAAAAGTGGCGACCACGGCGGTGCGCCCTGCGGCGGGAGTTGTGCCGCGCGTTGAAGAATCGCCAGTCACCGCCCGATGACGTCGCCGGGCGGTGAGATCACCGCCCGGGGATTTCTCGCGTGTGCGGCGCTCGACGTGTGCCCCAGGGTGAATCCGGAACCTGCCCGCGCAAAACGACCGGCTACGATCCTGTCTTGCCGGTCGACTCTGTGGTGGTCTTGGCGGCGGCGGCCGTCGACTTCGGCGGCGTGAGGCGGACTTTGCCGGCCTGGATGTCTGTCAACAGCGCGGCAAGTGCGGCGGGATCTTTCCGTTCGCCGGCATTCTCCACGATCGACGCAGGCACGCCCAGACGTGTGAGGGTTTCCACGACCGATTCCCACAGCTTCTTGGTCTTGCCAGGGGCCGCGAGGTAAATGCGGCTGACCAGATCCTGCAGGCGATCCATGTCGGCGGTGTCACGATGTTCGTAGAACCGCTGAATCACTTTCTGCTGATAGGCAGAATAGTTTCGATCAGCCATCGTCAATCCTTTCTTATTCGCGCGGAGTCAGTGACAATCCGCGGGCCGCCCACCGCAGCTGCAGCAGCCGGAAGTCAACTCGGCCGCAGCTTCGGCAGCCGGGATGCACC
>JBGSIP010000311.1:0-2521 GCA_041742495.1 Planctomycetaceae bacterium | reverse complement strand
CCGCGGAACAGACTCGCTACATCCTGAAGAAGGCGGAAGCCGCGCTGAAGGAGGCGGGGGCGACGATGCAGGATGTGGTCCGCACCCGGATGTTTGTGACCGACATCAGTCAGTGGGAAGCAGTCGCCCTGGCTCATGGAGAAGTGTTCTCCGAGATCCGACCCGCCACGACGATCGTCCAGATCAGCCGACTGATCGATCCCGACCACATGGTCGAGATTGAAGTCGACGCGCTGATCGGGGGATGAGATTTGCGGTGGGTGCGTGGCTCTCCGGGGGGGCGTCTCGCCGCAAATGGCTCGTTGAGCCATTCCACCACACACACACACACACACGCCGAGTGGCCCGCGGCTTGCGTGCTACTCGCGAGGGGTGACCAGTTGGCGGCAGAGTTCGCTTTGTCGGTCGAAGAGGTCAAGTTCGTGAAAGATGAGCGACGTCATCTGGCGGTGACCGGCCAGTGAGGGCCACATCCCCTGGCGATCCCACCACAGTCCGGCTTCGCCACGTTGCACGGCCAGCCGGCTGTCGTGGAATTGATCGATCACGGCGACTCCGCTGTCGCGACCAGCGGCCACAACCGCCTGGGCATAGGTCTGCAGGAGTCGCACGGGGAGCCGGTCCTGGTTGGCGACAATGAATGGTGTTTGCAGAACAGGAACGGCGTGCAGATCGCGAATCTGCTGAGTCAGTTCGCACAGGCGATCGTAGAAGGCCTCCACGCCTCCGCGAGCTTCGAGGGCGTCGTTCACGCCGACGCTAACAAACACCATGGACGGCCGGAACAGCGACCAGCGGGAGGGGAATTCGCGCAGTAGAGATTCGGCCGTGGCCCCAGTACGTCCGCCATTCACAACGGCATCCTGCAGGCGGCGCAATTCCCACCGGACCCGTTCCGACAAGGCATCGGCCCAGCTACGCAGGCCATTTTCGGCCTCCAGTCCCAGCGTTGCCTGATCTCCCAGAAACATCCAGATGTTCGGGGCTTCGCGTGTCAGCAGGTGGCGGACGGCGGAAAGGGCGGACACAGCAGGGGCCGCGGCTGAGGAATCATCGGCCAGGGAGTCATTGGGAGGGGGAGAGGTGGCCGCAAATGACGGCTGCCCCGCATCGGCAGTCAGAGCAGGGGGTTCGGCGACGAGCAAGGAGGTTGAGGTGCTTCCCGTTTGCCAGGTGCCAGCGTGGTCCACAGCGGAGTTGGCTGCCTGAGACCGGCTTGGCAGTCGGGATTCCGCCGTGGAACCGGTGGAGGCTGCACTGTCCTGTGATTCGTCGGCGAATTGCGTGGCGGCCCAGAACGCTTGCGCTTCACGCTCGGCGGGGGTGGGAATCGCGGGTACGTAAATGGGCTCTGGGAGCGACTGACTGGCTGCGAGAGCCAGCATTCGTCGCCGCCGTTGACTCGCCCACTGACTCCGATGTCCGGCCATGCAATTGTTCCTGGAGTAGGCCGGCAAGGGGACCCGGCTGCGACCTTCAGTTTAGATCGGCCGGCAGGGAACGGATACCATGGATTTTGTGACCGGTGGAATTTCGGGGGGCCGGGTCGCACAATCGAACGACTATGCCGATGGTAAATGACCTGTCCTGTGGACTATTTCCGGTCCTGCGGTGGGCTGGGAACCTGTGTTGGGATCGATCGTGACTGATTTTACGGGCCGCCCGGGAGGGGACCAACATCAACCAGAGGGGGGCCAGATTCCACCCGCTGCGGCGGGATCGGAGGGGACTGCTGACGCAGGGGGCTTCCAGACCGTGGCCCGGCTGGCCGACATTCCCCCGGGAGAGGCCCGCAGTTTTGTGGTGCAGGGGGAGTTGGTGGGTGTGTTTCGGGACGGGGAGAACTGGTTCGCGATTGGCGATTTGTGTCCGCACGCCGGTGCTTCGCTCTCGGGTGGGTATTTTGCCGACGGAGCGGTGATGTGCCCGTGGCATGCGTGGAAGTTTCGGCTGCGGGACGGTTGCTGGCTGGATGCACCGCAATCGCCGGTGCGCTGTCAGACGTTTCGCATTCGCGTGGTGGGGGATGAAGTCCAGGTGGGCCCCCGGTTTGAAGCTGCGCGTGCGGAGTCGCCGGAGTGAGGCCACCGGTGGAGTGTGGGGGTGGTTTTGTGCCCGGCGAGAGTTGGTTCCCGCGCGGGATGTGCATACACTGAATTTTGGTTCTGCCCCGTTCCACAGCGGTCGAATTCCGCGCCCCTGCGGCGATGCCTTGAGGAGACTGCAGCAGTGTTGCCTGCCATCCAGCCCAACGGCGAAGCCGTGCGGTCTCTCTTGAGTGGTTGGGTGCAGCGGGGAACCGAGCCGACAGCCGCTGCGTGGTTTGAGCGTGCCTTGGCGGCCACCGTAGCGGGGCAGCGGCAGACGTGGTTGCTTTCGTTTGGGTTGTGTGGCCGCAAGTTGCCCGCGACGCTCGTGGAGATCACCGCAGAAGAACGCACCGCGATGGAGCGGGCCCGCCCCGGGTGGCAGGCCGCCGGTTGGACCGTCTGTCAGGCGGCACGCACGCTGCTGGCCATCA
>JBGSIP010000310.1:0-10207 GCA_041742495.1 Planctomycetaceae bacterium | reverse complement strand
ATCGAGCAGTTCGGGATGCGTGGGCTGTCCGCCGAGAAATCCGAAGTCGCTGGGCGTATCGACGAGGCCGGTGCCAAAGTGATACTGCCACACGCGATTGGCAAGCACCCGCCAGGTGAGCGGATTCTCGGGAGCGGTCACCCAGTTTGCCAGAGCGATGCGCCGGTCCCCTTCGGGTGCGTCCGCGGCCAGTTCATAGACGGGTGCCACTCTGGCCAGCACTTCCAGACTGGCAGGCGCGATCACGTCTCCCGGCCGGGCGGGATCACCACCAACGTGCGCACGCGTCGGTTCTTTGGGCTGGGCATGATTGCCGATCCAGACCGTTGGCAGCGGAGGGACCGCTGACAATTCAGCCTGCACGCCCGCGAGTTCCTGTTGCAGGCGCGTCCGCTGGCTCTGCTCGTCAGCCGTTATCAAGCGTGACCGCAGCCGTTCGATGCCATGCTCTTCGGTCCACGGTTCGCGGTCGTCTCCGGACGCCACCGGTTGCCAATCTTGGCCATCGAGCGATGTGAGAATCTCATATTCGCAGGGGCTGCGACGCTCGGCGAACCCGGCTCGCACATCGATCCCGCGAGCATTGCCGAACACGGTCCGCACGATGGATTCCGGCCGGGCCAAAGTGATCAGCAATTCGCTCGGCCGACCGACGATCCATTGCTCGCTGTATTCGCCATCGATGACGAGGGCGGCACTGTAGGCACTGGGCAGTTCTTCGGCCGAAGTCGATTGAGCCCCCGCGGCGGTGGCGCCTGCCGAAGCCAGGGCCACATTCCGCGGGAGGGGTTCATTGGTCCAGGCTTCGAATTCCACCAGTCTGGAATTGAAGGCCGCCGAGGGACTGCCAGTGTCCCCCTTGAGAACCAGCTTGATCCAGCGGGCCGTGACCGGCGGGAATTCTTCGACGATCAAATTTGGATCGACGCGGGGTCGAGGGAACGGATGGGCGGCGATGTGCTCTCGGCAGCGATCTGCGACGGTGGTATCGATGGCTTCAATCGCTGTCGTCAGTCGCTTCTTCTGCGCATTCAGTGGACGCGTGCGGGCGTTGAATGCTTCGCGATCTGCGGGCGTGGCCACTACTCGGCGGCCGTGCTCAAGGCCCTCAAAGGCCGCCCGCAGTCGGTAGTAGTCTTCGCTGGGGATGGGATCGAATTTGTGATGATGGCAGCGGGCGCAATTGACGGTTAAGCCCAAGAACGCACTGCTGGTCGCCGTGATGACGTCATCGAGTGTCGCGGCACGAATATGAGCCTGTGCAACCGCGTCCTGATTCTTGACGTCATCGTAGGGGCCCATCACCAGAAACGCAGCACCGACTTCGCGCTGCGGATCGCCACTGGCAATCAGATCGCCAGCCAGGTGCTCGCGGATGAACTCATGGAACGGGCGGTCGTCATTCAAACTGCGGATGACATAGTCGCGAAAGGGCCACAGGTCGTCGAGAATGACGTTGCGTTCAAAACCGACGCTCTCACCAAACCGCACGACGTCCAGCCAGTGGCGTCCCCAGTGTTCGCCATAGTGGGGCGACGCTAGCAAGCGATCTGCCAATGCTGTCACCGCAGCCTCGGCATCACGTTGATAGGCACTCGCGAAGGCTGTCACCTCGTCGTGAGTGGGAGGCAGACCGGTCACATCGTACGTCATCCGCCGGATGAGCTCTCGGGCGGCGGCGGGCGAACTGGGCGTCAACCCTTCGGCTGCCAGCCGTGCGCCAATCCAGACATCAATTGGATTCGTCTGCCAGGCAGGCGACAGCGATGCCACAGCAGGTAACGGGTGTGACTGAACAGGTTGCAGCGACCACCACGATGCATCCGCACGCGTCGCAGGCAGCGTCTCTCCCGTCCGTGGATCCGGGGCACCACGCTTGACCCACGCGACAAAGTCCTTCACCACCGCGGCTGGCAACGGTGCGTCTGGCGGCATCGCGTAGCCGTCGGCGTGCTGCAAAGACTGAATCAACAGACTGGCGGCCGGATCTCCGGGGACAATCACTGCCTCACCGCTGTCTCCACCCCTCTGCCAGCCCGCGGCCAAGTCGAGCCGCAACCCGCCGCGGAGTTTCTCAGACTCGGCGGAGTGACACTTGTAGCAGTGTTCAACCAGCACCGGTCGAATTTTCTGCTCGAAGAAGGCGATTCCTTCGCGATCGTCTTCTGCCAGCCCCAAGGCGACCGAAGCGACTGCGCCCCAGTTTGTGAGCGCGATCGTCAAGCCAAGCGCGGCAATGATATGCCATCGCCTCGACGACCGGACTGGCTGCCGAACAGGCCCTACGAACCGAGAACGATTCTGGAAATCATCAACAGGAGCCGTCACACGCATGCGGAGTTCACCGGTCCGACCAAGCCACGGTGGTGCCCGACGCGCATCACGGCGCAACCAGGCAGCCACACCAAGGGAATCGATTCAGCGTAACCACGACCGCAAGGCCCGGCAATCTCGGTGACACGCAGGAGTTGTTTCCGGCCCACATCGCGGGCCAGATGGATCAGACAGAACCCAAACCCATCATTCTGCGCCAGGCGCTCACTTGTCCGAGGTGCACCATCATGTGTCCGCTGGCGTAGAATCCGTGAGCGGCACCAATGGTGGGGAGCCGATGAATCATCGGTGGTCCGGAGGGATTCGGCTGATCCAGCATGGCTTCGTCGGCCGCGCGCAACGCAGACAGTGCCGCGGCGTAGCCGCTGAAGTAGTGCTCGGTGATTTCAGCCATGGACGGATAGATATCGCCGGCCACGTCATCGAGGCAAACGGCCCCTTTGGCAAACTTCTCCTGGAAGACCGCAGGCAATGCCGGCGGAGTGCCGCCAAGTTGCTCGACGATCCGTGGGGCATAAAGGGCCAGGTGCCCGTACGAAAAGGCCGGATGGTTCGACTCAATCGGCGTGCCCCCCGGAGCGGCAAAGCGGCCGAACGAGGCTGCTAGTACGTCCTTGAGCAACCGCTCGCTGTAGCCAATGCTCATTGCCAGCAGATCTGCCAGCGTGTTACCCATCGATCTTGCCATAGCGAAGCTCCTGCTCAGAGGGATGCGAGTGATGACCGCAGCAAGCTGGTAACGGAGAAAATGGCTGCGCGAAGTCAGGTAATTAGAAGTCAGGTGCTTGACCGGCTGGCTGAGCCGACGGTCCGGCGAGCATTGAGCCAGCGTGGTCGTTGCGGCGTGCCTGAGCGGAGAGCAGTTGCCTGGCCCGCCAGACATATTCGCCGCCGCTGTAAATGGTGATGGCGAGCGTGGAGTACAGCAGGAAGTCGCGCACCGGCGGCCAGTAGGGGGCGTCGGGGTGCCACAGCACCAGCAGGCACGCCGGAATGAGCAGCGACTGCAGAATCATCTTGAGTTTGCCGGACCAGCCCGCGGAAAAATCGAGCCCCTGCTGTTCGACATAGGCGCGCACTGACGTGATGGCCAGTTCCCGACCGAGAATGATCGACGTGGTCCACGGACAGATACGGCTCGCAGGATGCTCTTGAAGAAAGACCAGTGCTCCCAGAATCAGCAGCTTGTCCACGAGGGGATCGAAGATGCGGCCAAAGACCGAAATACAGCGGTACTTTCGTGCGTACCAGCCATCGATGGCATCGGTACTGGCCGCGATGACAAACAGCCACCACGCGACTGGCCACTGGCTTTGGGAAATGGCAAACATCATCCACACGGTCAGCAGACCCCGACCCAGCGACAGCAGGTTGGGCACCGTCCAGAACGTGCGCAGCGGGTTCCCGCTGGTGCCTGGCAGAGGGAGCGCAGCATCCGTCGCGGCTGCCGGCGGAGAGACAATCACCGGGCCTACTCCTCGGGGTGGTACGAACCCGCCAGGTCATAGTCTCTGGCTTCGGTGATTTCGACGGGCACCAGTTGTCCCGGTTCCAGATGCTCGGCCTGCACGTAGACCACACCATCAATTTCCGGGGCGTCGGCAAAGCAACGCCCTTCGTAGACACCTTCGTCGATTTGATGATCGATCAGCACATCCAGTTCATAACCAACGAGTGATTCCCCAAACGAGCGGGCAATCTCTTGCTGCACTTCCATGAGCGCATCGCGACGGGCAGCTTTGACCTCCTCTGGGAGATGTCCGTCCAGCTTGACCGCAGGCGTGCCGGGCTCGAGCGAATACGTGAAGGCCCCCATCCGCTCGAAGCGCGTGTCAGCCACAAAGTCCCGCAGCTCTTCAAATTCCGCGTCGGTTTCTCCCGGGAACCCGACGACAAACGTGGTCCGCAGCACGAGATTGGGAATCCGCTCGCGCAGTTTGCCAACGAGTTCAATCGTCCGTTCACGATCGACTCTGCGCTGCATCCGCTTGAGCACGCGGCTGTTGATGTGCTGCAACGGCATGTCCAAATAAGGGAGAATGCGCGAGGACTGGGCGATGGTGTCGATAAGTTCGTCCGTGAAGTTCACGGGATACAGGTACATCAGCCGCATCCAGTCGATACCGGGAACCTGCTCGAGTTCCCGCAGCAGTTCCACCAATCGCACGCGGCCATACAAATCCATGCCGTAATACGTGGTGTCCTGCGCGACGAGAATCAGTTCGCGGACCCCATCCGCGACCAGCTCGCGGGCTTCCTCGACGACCATTTCGATCGGCTTGGTCACATGCTTGCCGCGCATCTTGGGGATGGCACAGAAGGTACAGGTGCGATCACAGCCTTCGGAAATTTTGAGGTACGCGTAGTGGCCGGGAGTCAGCCGGAGGCGGGCACGGTCGTCCATGGCGCGGACCGGAGCGGGGCGGAACAGTTCCCGCTGCTCGCGGGCATGACCGATGAGACGATCGGCGACCTTGGTGATTTCGTCACGGCCAAACACGCCGACGATATGGTCGATCTCGGGGATCTCCACCAGCAATTGCGAACCCATGCGTTCGGCCAGACAGCCCGCGACGATGACGCCGCCGGTTTGCCCGTCACGTTTGAGATCCAGCATTTCCCGGATGACGGACTTCGACTCCTGCCGGCTGCTTTCGATGAAGCCGCAGGTGTTGATGATCACAAAGTCGCTGCCCACTGGTTCTGACACCAGCGTGTAACCATCGAGAGCGAGATTGCCGAGCATCTTCTCGCTGTCGACCAGGTTTTTCGGACAGCCGAGGCTGACAAAGGCGTAGGTCCCCTTGGAGGGTGGCCCATCCAGCTCTGCCGCGGCGGATTGCGAGAGTGACGAGGGCGCTGATGACACGACCGGCAGTTGAGGACCGCTCAATGGATTCTTCCCGTGGTTGGCTGATCGATTGGCTCCAGCGACTCGGTCAACATCAATGAAATCTCTTGCCAGGAGGACGGGGGATTGGGATCGGATTCGTTACTGCGATAGATCTTGGCCGACGAACGCCCCACCATAATCATTTCGGGATGTTGAATGTCGAACGACTGTCCGCTCGCCATTTTGATCCGGAACGGACGAAACGGCTCCGCAGAGATGTACTCACCGATCTTCCCGTACGTCATCATGTTGAAACTGTCCTGCTCAAAACGAAATCCGCTGCGTAAGGTTTTGATTCCTGTGTGCCCCTGAATGCCGCCGTTGGCCCTGTTCTCTCCACGTGCGTCCGAATCCGATTCGCCGCCCGTCGTCCAAAGATAGGTGCCTGGCCGCCACGAGAGCCGTGCCGCTTCGACGACGTGCCCCACAGATATCTGTCAAGACCACGTTATCGCGCACCGAGGAGGTTGCGGGCGTGGCCGAGGTGTTTTACCGAGACTGCGGTGATCAGCCTTGGCCCGCGAATTCCCTGCAGCGGGCTGCCGTCGGGACTCCCTCGGCGCGGAGAACCCAATTCTATCGGTGCCTAGGGCCAGCGGAAAGCGTGCTGTCCGCGGAGAAGGAGGGGCGCGGGCCGACAATCGGCACGCTGCGGGAAAGAGAGCCATTTTCTGGGGCAGGACGCGCTATTTCGGCCGGGACGGACCGACCGGTCAACAGGTGCGAACACTGCCGGGCAGCCCGCCGCGTGCCGCTGGAAGGCATCGGGCTCTACTGTGTCCCGGCTCGCGCCGCTTCCCGCCCAGAGAGAATCTGAATGACCGCGCCGGGGATTTGCAGCGGAGTCTCCAACGGTTTGGCAAACGCACCGTTGCCCGAGGTCAAAAAGTCCTCGGCGCGGGCGTGAACGAGCAGGTGCCCCAGAATCGCGTTCGCATAGTTCAGATGCGGGTTCACCTGTTGGGACAGGTCAGACAACGTCATGTTGGGATCACGATCGATCAGATTGGACAGTTCCTGCGACAGAGCGGAGCGTTCATCTTCGATCTGTCGGCCGATGGAGATCAGGGCCTGTTGAGCCAGTTCGGGTGCCGCTGTGTAGTAGGTCTGAGCGGCGGCTTCGACGCGTTTGGCTGCCCGCTCGGCAGAACGACCTGCGTCCGTGGTCGCGGCGGGAACTCCGACGAGTACCTGTTTGATCAGATCGGCCCCTTTTTCTGCCGATTGAACCCAAAACTGCATCGATTGCTGGACCGGTGCCCCAAGGCTGCCAGAACGAATCGGTGCCATCTTCTTCATCAGTTCTCGTTCGCGATCCGCCCAGACGGCACCGTGCTGCTTTTCCAGCTGGGCCTGCACAGCCTGCAAGGCCGGAGTATCCAACTTGGGCAGGGCAAACGCACTGTTCACCGTGGACCGCTGCCGCAGGCGCAGGTTGTGCAACTTTTCGACCCCTGTCGCGGCCGAAGCTGGATCTTTGATGCCGCTGAGTACGGCGTACCCTTCGAGAACCATTTCGCGACCGGCTTCCAACACACTGTCGTGGGTTGCTCCGAGTCCCACCGAATCCTGGGCGTCGCCGATCGCGCCTGTGACGGCCTGCATGCCGCCGTTTTGTGACACCCAGACACCAGCGCCAATCAACAGCGCCACTCCGACCAGCACGAAAATGGTCTGCTTGGAGGGGGCACCGCTGGAATCGCCCGCACGACGCGTGGCGAACTTCGACTTGCTTTTGGCCTTGCGCGTACCTTTGCGCTTGCGTGGACGCGGGGCTTCGTCGCCAGTCGACATGTGAATTCCATCCTTCGGCAGCGAACTGGGAGGCTAAAGGAAACAAAACGGTAACAGATCGCCGTGACGCAGGGAACGTGGTAGACGAGGCCGTTCCTTGGGGACCGGGAAGCCAGGCACTATGGTTCGCCAGGCAGTTCGGCAGTCCTCAAGGCGACACGCAGGCGAGGCAGAAACCGGGCACATGCGCGTGCGCGATGGCTGATGTGCTGCTTGACCACAGCGGGGAGTTCGCCAAAGGTTTGGTGCAGTTCCCGAATCTCGAAGTGCGGATCATAGCCAAACCCGTTGGTTCCCCGCGGGACGTCCACAAATCGGCCGCAGCAGCGGGCTTCTGCCTCAGCGACCACGGCACCGTCAGGCCGAGCGAAGGCAATGGAACAGACATATTGAGCGCCGCGGCGTTCGAGCGGCACGCCCGCCAGTGCGTCGATGAGCTTCGCGTTATTGCGGGCGTCGTCGGTTCCTGGACCGCCATAGCGCGCGGAATAGATGCCCGGTGCACCATTCAATGCATCGACCATGAGTCCGCTGTCTTCGCCAATTGCCCAGTGGCCGGTCGCCACGGCCACTTCGCGGGCCTTCTTGGCGGCGTTTTCGGCGAACGTCACGCCATCCTCGACGACCTCGGCCACCTCCGGAAATGCGTCGACTCCCCGCACCGTGAGTCCGTCGTGGACAAGCAGCGCCATCATTTCGCGAATCTTCTTGGCATTGCGACTTGCCAGGACGATCAGGTTGTCGTGCTTCGCGGTTGTCATGGGTGGCAACGGTTTCTGCTGCGGCTGGATTCGGGAACGACAGCCGAGTCTGCGTGGTTCCGGCAGGTCCGGCGGGACGCTATCCCGGCGTCGACGCGTTTCGAGTCATGGCGGTCGAGGCTGTTCCAGCCTGCGTAAACTGTGCAGGCGAGTGACCGGCACACGGCCGACTTTGACCAGTCGTCTATCAAAACGGCTCAAGCCTCTTTGACGCTCCCGTCGATTCCTCCCCCGGTGGGGAGCCTGCGCTCAGACTAAACGTCACTGCGCACCCGTTCAACTCCTCGCCCCAAGAACCCAGGCGATTGTTGTTTTGAGGGGGAACTCTGATGCGTCGATTCCTGCTGGTGGCTGTCGCGGCTTGCGGCCTGGTGTCAGCAGGAGCCGCGGAATCGCATGCCGGGCTGTTCCCTCTGTTTCCGGGTCTGTGGGGCTGCGGGTACGGCAACTGCGGCGGCTACGGCGGATATGCCGGCTGCGGGGCCTATGGCGCGTATCCTATGGATTGCGGATGCCAGTCGATGTGCGGCAGTTGCGATCCGTGCGGCAGCGGCTCGTATGGCCTGCTGGGACGCCGGATGCGTCTGCGAGATCGCCAGTGTCGTCCCGGTTTGAGCCGCCGCTGCGAACGGCAAGGTTGCTGCGG
Source organism: Planctomycetaceae bacterium (assembly GCA_041742495.1). Taxonomy (GTDB): domain Bacteria; phylum Planctomycetota; class Planctomycetia; order Planctomycetales; family Planctomycetaceae; genus JBGSIP01. The sequence goes on along the minus strand of JBGSIP010000310.1, from coordinate 1,779 downwards.
AGGCGGAGGTGGCTGCGGCATGGCCTCTGTGATGCCAGGGCCGACGATGATGTCCCCATCGATGGGTTGCAGCAGTTGCGGCGGTGCGCCGGGGATGCTGTCACCATCAATGATGGGGCCCCCCATGATGTCGCCAATGCCCTCGAGCCCGAGTGTGCCGCTGCCGCCTGCGGGCGGGACGTCGTACATTGTGCCGGGGAGCATGATGCCTCTGCCGGCGATGCCCATGCAGGGGGCGATGCTGCCCGGTTGCAGCAGTTGCGAAGCGGGAATGTCTCCCGGCCAGGCAACCGCCATGTATCCGCACATGCAGCCGATGGTTTCGGCTCTGCCCGTTTATGGCAATCCTTATGGGAATCCTTACGGCGTGCCACAAACGGCGGGACTGTCGGATGGAGTCCCCCTGTTGGGGAGCGCCCGGTTGATCCCCGAAGGGAGCCCAACTCCGGTTGTCCCACAGCCCACCTCGGAACCTGCTGCCAGCTCGTCCGAGTGGCAGACGATCCGCTCGGGTGCGTCTGAGATTCCCCAGCACACCTCCTCGACCGACCGTCTGAGCCGGTATCGCACGCTGGAAGGGGTTTCACTGCCGCGGATGCTGGTTCGGGGCCGCACGCCGGAGGCATTTGATGTGGTCACCGTCAGTGCGGTGGCACCGCAGGTGGGGCAGGAATAAGGCTACGGGGACGAATCGGGACCAGTCCTGCATCGAGCAGGGTTCGGCGAATCCCGTCGCGAATCTCTCTCGTCACTGCTCGCCCGGCGGGTAGAATGGCGAGGTCAAGCGACGCCGTTCGGTGGTCGCTCGGCCATCGATCCGCCTCGGGAGGATTCGCCGCATGCTGTTCCCCGCGCACGCCTACGATGTTGTTGAGCCGATCCCGCCTCAACTGGGGCGAGAGGTCCTGCAGCGGCTGTTTCTGGTCACGCACCTGTTTGTGGGAGTGATCGCCGGCGAATTGCTCATTGAGTGGCTGCGCCCCGGCTCGGGGTTGGCACCGTGGGCCCTGGGACTGACGGCGGCGCTGGCGGCGATCATGTTGTCCGTGCTGTGGTCGATGTTTCGCCTGGCACCACGCACATCGCTGGGCCTGCCCGCAATCCTCGGTGGCCTGTTTGTCGCTGGCGGTTCGCTGTTCGACATTCTTGTCACGCTGCTGCTGAGCAACGATTTTGAACACGAAGCCAATCGGTATCTCGTAGCGGTGGTCGGCACCCAGATTTCGCTGACGCGCGTGTACGGCATTTTTCTGGTCACGCAGGTGCTGTTTGTCGGTTGTCTGCTGGTGGCCTGGCTCACAGCCGTGGCGCATGTACCGCTGGTCAAGCAGCACGTGCAATTGGCGGCTGAGCGGACGTTTCTCGGCAGATTGAAAGTCGCCACGGGCGGAGGTCGGCTGTCCTATCGCGCGTGGTTATTGCCTCTGGGTCCGGCGGAGTTTCCCCAGATCTACTTCTACGTTTGGCCCAGCATTGTGGCTGTGGTGACCGGCGTGACATGCCTGCGCTGGCTGGCGGGTTTTGAGTGGATTGGCTGGATCGAACCCGACCCTACGTGGCGACTGGCAACGACACTGGGGGGCTCAGTCGTGGGGTTGTTGGCCTACCTGGCCGTGGTGACGGTGCCGCTGGCGGACGTCGAGCAGCGGCTGCCCGCGGGGACATCGGTGCCCGGCTGACGCCTCTGCGGTGTGGCGCTTTTGTCGCGCTGGTGTGACCTTCCCCATCGATCCGAAGTGATCCCGGTGTGGTCGTCACCTCGCTCACACTTTGACAGCG
>JBGSIP010000309.1:0-2502 GCA_041742495.1 Planctomycetaceae bacterium | reverse complement strand
ATCTGCGGGCCAGTGCGGTATTCATCGAGAATCCGCTCCAGGTGGGCCCCGTCCATCACTTCGGTTTCGATGAGGTCTTTGGTGACATGTTCCAGCACCGCGCGGCGCGACTGCAGCAGGTCGAGCACGGCGAGCATCGATTCATCAATGATGCGCCGAATTTCCAGATCGACTTCGCGCAGTGTCGCTTCGCTGACCATCGACTCTGGCGCCGAGATCGCCGTCCCGAGAAACACCGACCGCGTCATCGAGGCATAATTCACTTTGCCCAGCCGCTGGCTCATACCGAACTCGGTGACCATCCGCCGCGCGATGTCGGTCGCTCGCTGCAGGTCGTTGGAGGCTCCGGTCGAGGTCTCGTTGTACACAATCTGTTCGGCGGCAATCCCACCTAACAACACGGCAATCCGGTTCTCCAGTTCGGACCGCGTGACCAGAAACCGGTCATCATCGGGCCGCTGCAGGGTGTAGCCCAGTGCCCCATAGCCGCGAGGAATGATCGAAATCTTGTGGACCGGGTCCGTGTTGGGCAGCAGGCACGCAACCAGCGCATGGCCGGCTTCGTGATAGGCAACCCTCGTTTTTTCTTCCGGCTTGATGATGCGTGATGACTTTTCGAGCCCCGCGACAACCCGCTCAATGGCCTCTTCCAGATCGGACATCTGGACGGTTTTCTTGTTGGCCCGGGCCGCCAGCAACGCCCCTTCATTCACCAGATTGGCCAAATCGGCACCGCTGAAGCCGGGCGTCAGTTTTGCCAGCCGATGCAAATCGACATTGTCGTCGAGTTTCACCTTCAGCACATGCACCTTCAGGATGGCTTCGCGACCTTTGTAGTCTGGTTTGTCGACCAGCACGTTTCGGTCAAATCGTCCCGGGCGGAGCAGGGCCGGGTCGAGCGTTTCCGGGCGGTTGGTGGCCCCCATCACAATCACGCTCTGATCGGTCGAAAACCCGTCCATCTCCACCAGCAGCGCGTTCAACGTCTGTTCGCGTTCGTCGTGTCCTCCCGGCGCTCCTGAACCGCGGGTCTTGCCGAGCGCATCGAGTTCGTCGATAAAAATGATCGACGGTGATGCCTGCACCGCTTGCTGGAACATGTCCCGCACGCGGGCTGCCCCCACGCCGACAAACATTTCCACAAAGTCCGAACCCGACAGGCTGAAGAACGGCACACCCGCTTCCCCCGCGACCGCCTTGGCCAGCAGAGTCTTGCCAGTTCCGGGCGGGCCCACCAGCAGCACACCACGGGGAATGCGTCCCCCCAGCGCCTGATATTTGCCCGGCGACTTCAAAAACTCGACCACTTCGCGAAGTTCTTCCACGGCCTCGTCGATGCCTGCCACTTCATCGAACGTGGTCTTGACGTTTTCCTGCACGCCAGAACGACTGCGAATCCGGCCGAACGACATCGCCGTACCGGTCCCCATTCGCCGGATGATCATGATCAGAAACAGCAGCGACATCCCCATCAGCAAGAAGTAGAACAGCAGTTCCGTGTTGGCGGGCGGATCGGTGAACGAGTGAGCGATGCCGTATTCCGTCCGCAGCAGGTTCGACAATTCCGTTCGCTGATCTCCGGGCATCGTGTAGGCCGGAATGTAGAATCGCTCCAGTTCGCTCAGCCGCTTGCCGTCCCCCTTGGCGTCACTCGACAGCGCGGTGACTTCTTCCTTGGAGAGGTTTTGCCAGCGGATCTCTTCCGCAGCAAACACCAGCTCTTTCACGTTGGCCTTGGAATAGGCACCCGAGGCCAGGCCATCCATAAATTCGGTGTACTTGACCCTCGTACCCGACTTGTTTTGAGCCAGAAACGAGAAGATCACCGCCAGCAGGACGCCCCCCAGCAGCAGCGCCCAGAATGTCGTGCTGTTGGGCTGGTTGTCGCCCCCCTTCTTGCGGCGGGGTTTTTTGGGCTCAGACTGGCCCGGCGGTTGATCGTCGGGGCCCACCTGCGGTTCCTGCTGATCCAATTGCGACATCGCGTCGATTACCTCACAGCATACGGCTTTCCCGACCAGCAACCTGCCACAGCCGTGACTCCGGCCCGCCGTCGGCGTCCCGCATGGAGTTCCGGGACTGTGCCTGACTTTAGGGCGGGTCGTCGAGACGGTCAACGCGTCAGGTTGCCGCCGCGACCTCCATCCCGCTAAGATCGCCCCGTCGCAAGGGTTGCGACACAGAGTCCGCAGTGTCGCGGGAAGGCCTCGCAGTGTCGAAGAATCGCATCGCTCTTCTGGGAGCCACCGGATCGATTGGCACCAGTTGCCTGGATGTGATTGCCGCGCATCCAGACTCGATGGAGCTCACCGCCGCCTCCTGCCATCGCCGTTGGGCCGAACTGTCGCTCAAAACGGCCCCCTTTGCCCCTCCCACAGTTGTCATCTCTGACGATGGCATCTCGATGGACCGCTCCAAGTTCCCCGCCGGCACCAAAGTCCTGTACGGATCGGCGGGGCTCGAACAAGTGGCCAGTAGTCCGGATGTCGATACCGTCGTCGC
>JBGSIP010000308.1:0-1558 GCA_041742495.1 Planctomycetaceae bacterium | reverse complement strand
CACCGCTGAAGTCGCCTGCCGGGCCAATCGCAACTTGCAAGTGCGGGCCGCCACGCTGGGTGTCGACGACTGGTCGCAGACGCTCGGGGCGTTTGCTTTGAACGTGGCCGTGGTCAATCCGCAGTTGTTCTCTCCCATGATGCTCCGCAACCTGCTGCTGCGGCTGGGCAGCCCGACACTTCCTGCTGCCAGCCGCAATGCCGCCCGGGGGCCCACATGAGAATTGTCGACATCATCGGCACGGTGACTCTGTCCCAGTGCCATCCCAGTCTGCAGGGACTTCGCTGGCGGCTGGGAACACCGTTGACGCTGGACGGCCTGCGGGGCGACACAGCTGGTCGCGAAGAGCCGATTGTGATCACTGACGAACTGGGAGCAGGTCTCGGCTCCCGCGTCGCGATTGCCGAAGGCCCCGAGGCGACGGCTCCCTACCATCCCAAACAACTGCCGATTGATGCCTACGTGGCCGCGATTCTCGACCAATTGGATGTCCCGGCCGCCCAACCCTGACCGACCCCAGCCCTGACCAACAACGGGCATCAGATGTAGCCCAGACCAACTGTCGGATCACAAGAATCACAACCATCGCGGTGACAATTCACTTTCGCCGCCCGAAGCTGTAACTCACGAACCACTCTTTATCACGCTGACTCCTGCACACAGCAGATGGCTTTACCAAGAAAGGTTGTTGTCATGGCAAACTGGAATTCGGGAATTCACAACCGCGAACTCAAGGAACTGATCTGCGAGATCGGTCGTCGGGTGTACAACAAGGGCTTCGCGGCCGCCAACGATGGCAACATTTCCATTCGCGTGGGCGAAAACGAAGTGCTGTGCTCCCCGACGATGATCTGCAAGGGATTCATGACTCCCGAAGACATCTGTGCGGTGGACCTCAAGGGGAATCAGATCGCGGGCACGCGGAAACGCACCAGCGAGATTCTGTTGCACTTGGAAATCATGCGTGCCCGTCCGGACGTCAAGGCGGTGGTGCACTGCCACCCGCCGCATGCCACTGCGTTTGCCGTCGCTGGGGAACCCATTCCGCAGTGCATTCTGCCGGAAGTTGAAGTGTTCATGGGGGAAGTCCCCATTGCTCCTTACGAAACGCCCGGCGGCAATGCTTTTGCGGAAACGGTCGTCCCGTTCCTCAAGAGCACCAACACCATCATCCTGAAGAATCACGGCACGGTGAGCTTCGGCAAGGATCTGATGGAAGCGTACTGGAAGACGGAAATTCTCGATTCCTATTGTCGCATCCTGCTCCTGGCCCATCAGTTGGGCAAGGTGGACTACCTCGACGAACGCAAGTCGCGCGAACTGCTTGACCTGAAGAAGCGCCTCGGATTCGACGATCCGCGCTTTCACAACGAAAGCTGCGATCTGTGTGGCAACTCGGCCTTCCGTGAAGGCTACCGCGAGCAATTGCCTGAACAGAAGGCGTTTGTGAAGGCTCCCGATTTCCCGGGCTACCTGCAGCAGCCCGCCTACGAGAACAAGCCGGCTGGTCCGGCCGGCGTTGACACCGAAGCACTGGTCAAGGCGATTACGGATCAGG
>JBGSIP010000307.1:0-3275 GCA_041742495.1 Planctomycetaceae bacterium | reverse complement strand
GGATTCATCCCTGCAGGCACCGCATCCGAACCGCAGGCAGCACCGGCCGCCAACGGGTGGCCCGCTGTCGAGACGTTGCCGATCCCCGCACAGCCTGCGGATTTCGGCCACATGGCTGGCGAGCGATCGACGGATGAGTCGGCGAAAACGGCATGGGGTGTGGTCCCCCACTTTGAACTGCCTGTCGAAGGATCTACGGCGAACTTGCCACTTGAAACTTCCGAGAATTCCCCGCACCTCGTGCCTGGATTCGTGCCGATCGAGTCTTTTCCAGCCACTGCCGCAGCCATGGAATCCCCGTTGGTTGCTCCGGTCAACGCCGCGACAACCGCCGCAACCAGCGAGGATCGCTGGCCTGTGACGGCACCGACTGTGGCGGCGGCCGTGGAACCGTGGTCGGCACCGGTGGCGGCCGAATTGACGCCCACAAATCGGGCTCCCTCCCTCGAAGCGCCGCTGCAAATGGCACAGCTTGAGCCCTCTGGTGGAGCGCTGGCGGAACCGCCGGCCATGCTCGATCCGTGGAGCCCACCGGGTACGTCTTCCTCGGCAGTCGAACCCGTTCCTGTGGCAGAGTCTGCGGCCGCGGAACTCACGCCAGTCCCCATGCAACAGCCAGGCGGCTGGGGTGGGCTCCCGTCACATGCCGTACCGCAGGTCGCCCCACCCGCGGCTTCCCAATCGCTGCCCACTCAGACTCTGCCGGCGATGGGTCAACACGCTCTGCCCAGCGGTGGTCATCCGGGCATTCAGCCGTTTCCTGGTACATCTGCGTCCACATCGCCATCGCACGCGCCGCGGGCCACAGCGCCGCGGAGCGCACCCGCGCCGATTCCCGATGCCGACGTCTATGTCGTTCAAACGGGAGACAACTACTGGACGATCTCCAAGAAGCGCTACGGGACAGCCCGCTACTTTGCCGCGATCGCGGAAGCGAATCGGGATCGCATTCCCGATCCGAAGCAACTCAAACCCGGCATGAAGGTCTTGATTCCCCCGGCCGACTATCTCGAACAGACGTTTGCCAAACTGATGCCCGCAGGCACCAGCAGTGTGACGCAGACCAGCGGGACGGCGCCGAGTGGCGATGCCCCAGCTGGATTCTTTGTCGATCCGCAGGGCCGCGCCCGCTATCGGGTGACGTCGTCTGACACGTTGACTTCGATTGCGGAATCACACCTGGGGCGCGCCTCGCGCTGGACGGAGTTGTACGGTCTGAATCGGTCGATCATTCCTGATCCCAATCGCTTGAGCCCGGGCATCGTCCTGAACATGCCGGCTGACTCGTGCGCTGTGCGACTGCTGCCTTCGTCACCGGCGCTCCCCTGACGATCGTTTGCATGGTCACGCACCAGTATTTCGCCGACCCCGCGACCAGACCCAGTGGTGGTCACGATGAATGAGCTTGAACCGGCCCGTCATTCCGCTGGGCCTGCAGTGCCCGCCGGATCGCCGCACCAAGCGTTGCGGGCGGGGTTTGCATTGTTGCTGGTGGTGATGGTGTCGCTGGCACAGATCAATCTCGAACGGAGCATTCTGAATCAACATCGGCGGTTGTCCGCGATGCACTATGAGCGGGAATCCCTGCAGGAGCGGCGAGCCGCGGCCGCGCAGACGATTGCGGAGGCGATTCCCGGTGTCGTGAACTCCACCATGCATGCGGCGGGAGGATCAGCAGCGTCACGCCGCTAGCAGTGTCGCGGGCCGCGCGCGTGGAGTTGCAGGCGGTCACTCGTTTCAGAGTTATTTCTTCCCGCTGTCAATTCCAACCCGCAGCGGCTTCCACTTAGTCTGCCTTGGCGATGACTTCGCGATGACCAGTCCGCTTGACCACTCGCCACCACTCGATCACTCGCCCGCGCTGGTCAGTGGGCGCGACGACTTCGATGCCGGCCGCGTGCTGCGGCGCGGTCGCGTGGTGATGGCGGTGATTGGTTTGTGGTGGGTCGTGCTCATGGCGCGGCTGGTCTATGTGCAGGCCGCGCTGCGTACGGAACTGCATCAGGCAGCGATCGGGCAACAGATACTCGAAGAGTCCATTCCCGCGCGACCTGGTCGCATTCTCGATGCACAAGGGCATGTGCTGGCCGCCACTGTCCGCTGCGACAGTCTGTGGGTGGCGCCGCGGCAGATCCGGGAGCCAGCGGAGTTTGCAGCCTCAGTCGCCACTGCCGTTGGGCTGAACGCGGCGGACGTCGAGGCCCGCATTCGCCGTCATGCTGACAAAGGCTTCTTGTGGCTCGCCAGGCGGTTGAGTCCTGCCCAGGCGGAGGCCGTGCAGGCAGCCAGGCTACCGCGCGGCACCTGGGGTTTTGTGGATGAATACCGGCGGCAGTACTCTGCTGGCTCTGCGGCCGAACATGTCTTGGGCTCGCGTGATATTGACGGGCTACCGCACGGGGGCGTGGAAGAGGCCTACGACCGCGTGCTGATGGGGCGACCTGGCCGACGATTTGTCACACGCGATTCTGCACAGCGAGTGCTGGAAATCGACTATCGGCGCACAGTGCTCCCGCAGGATGGCAGTGATGTGGTGATGACCATCTCCTTGCCGATCCAGTTGCTGGTGGAGCGGGAACTGACACTCGCCTGTGACACCTGGCTGCCGCAAGGGGCGACCGCAATTGTCATGGCTCCAGCCACTGGAAACATCGTGGCTCTGGCAAGCCGGCCTGCGCTGGGGACCCCCGAGGGCTGGGTCAATCGTGCGATTGCCTCCACGTTCGAACCGGGCTCCACATTCAAACCTGCGGTGGTGGCGTGGGCGTTGCAACAACAGGTGCTGACGCGTGACGAACGCATTCATTGTGAACAGGGGAGTTGGCGGACCGGCGGCCGAACCTTGCACGACACGCACGGCTATGGCGAGTTGTCGCTGACGGATGTACTGGTGAAGTCGAGCAACATCGGGATGGCGAAAATTGGCTGGCGACTGCAGAACGAAGGCCTGCTGGCCGCGGCCACCGCGTTTGGCTTTGGTGGCCGAACGGGCGTGGATATTCCCGGCGAACTCCCGGGCACGCTGCGTCCTCTGGAACAATGGACCAGCTTCTCCACAACGTCGGTGCCGATGGGGCATGAATTCTCTGCGACACCGCTGCAGGTGCTCTGCGCGATGGCGACGCTGAGCAACGGAGGCCGGCTGGTTCAGCCGCGACTGGTGCAGGATTACGCCGGCCGACACGTTGTCGGACTGGCCATTCAGGTCGTCGATGCCGACATTGCCCGCTGGCTGGTCACCGAGCCGATGTGTCAGACGGTGGAACGCGGCACGG
>JBGSIP010000306.1:0-2997 GCA_041742495.1 Planctomycetaceae bacterium | reverse complement strand
TGGCGGCGACGATCACCACGGCACCGGGTGCCGGACCTGTTGACGCCCCTCCCGATGAGCAGCTCGCAGCCTTGCAGTTGGAATTGCAACAGCAATTCTCGGCGTGCGACTTCGAAGTGCTGGTCATCATTCCCGATGGCTTTGGCCAGGGGATTCAGCGGGAAAACGAACGTCTGGCGAATCGCACGCCGGGGCTGGATGTGCTGGCGGAAGCCGACTATCCGCGACCCATTACGCTCACCAACGGAGCCAATGAAAAGTCGGAACAGGCTTCACGGCGCGTGCGGCAGGCGATGCGCAGTTGGGAGCAGGCACTGCTGGAACAGCGGCTGAATCAAGCCAGTCTTCCGGCGGACATCACTTCGCCAGTCGGGGCGACGCACATCGACCTGGCCAATCAGGCCGAAATTGCCGCGAATGTATGGAGCCGGTTATTCCCAGCCCTGCTCGTGATCATGGCGGTGACCGGGGCCTTTTATCCCGCGGTCGACGTGGGGGCTGGTGAAAAAGAACGCGGCACGATGGAGACCCTGCTGATCTGCCCCGCGACGCGTGGCGAAATTGTGGTTGGCAAGTTCCTGACCGTGCTGCTGTTTAGTGTGTCGACGGCGTTGTTGAATCTGCTGAGCATGGGGCTCACAGGTCAGCACATGCTCAACTCGGCAGCCGGCGGCCAGATGAGCCAATTGGGCGATCTCACCCTGCCGGGACCGGGCATGCTGGTGTGGGTGGTGATTCTGGCCGTGCCGCTGGCGGCGCTGTTCAGTGCGCTGTCGCTGGGATTTGCGACGTTTGCCAAGAGCAGCAAGGAGGGTCAGTACTACCTGACGCCACTGCTGATGGTGACGCTCGGTCTGACCGTGTTTTGCATTCTCCCTGGCGTGGAGATCACTCCGTTCTTCAGCCTGATGCCGGTGATGGGGCCTGCGCTCTTGCTCAAGGGGTTGCTGCAATCCCAAGGTGCCGTGAGTGGCATGGTGCCGTATTTCGTCCCGGTGCTGCTTTCCAGCGTGGGCTACTGTGCGGCCGCGCTGTGGTGGGCCATCGATCTGTTCCGCCGCGAAGAGGTGCTGTTCCGCGAGTCAGAACGGTTTGATCTGCGATTGTGGTTCCAGCATCTGTTGCGTGACAAAGGCGCTGTGCCCTCGTTTGGAGAAGCCTCGCTATGCTTTGTGATCATCATGATGCTGCAGTTTTTCATGATGAATGTGTTTGCCGGAATGATCGTCAATGCCAACGAAGGCCAGCGCAGTTTTGCCATGCTGCAGGCGTTGGTGATTCAACAGCTCTCGACGATGGCTGCGCCGGCACTGTTGATGGGCATTTTGCTGGTCACGGATGCCGGGCGCACATTCCGGTTGCGGCTGCCTCGCTGGGAATTTGTCGCGCTGGGGATTGGGCTGCCGCTGCTGCTGCATCCGTTGTTTATGGAACTGCTCAGGCAAATGCAGGGGTTTTTTCCACCGCTGCCGGAGCACGCCGCCGCTGCCATGCAGGCGATGCAGGATGGCCATCTGCCGTTGCCGTTTGTCGTGGCGGCCTTTGCGCTCACGCCGGCGATTTGTGAGGAGTTCGCGTTTCGCGGATTTATCCTGGCAGGCTTTACCAGCGGTCGACGGATGTGGCTGGGGGTGCTGCTATCGTCGCTGGCATTTGGTGCCATTCACATGATTCCGCAGCAGGTGTTTTATGCGGGTGTGTTGGGCATCGTGCTGGGGCTCTTGGCCTGGAAAAGCGGCAGCGTGTTGCCCGCCATGCTGTTCCACTTTGTGAACAACGCCACCAGTGTGTGCTATGAGCGGCTGGCGCGGGACTTGCCGGCCAGTTTGAATGTGCCCGGGATTGCTTACTTTGCCGATTCGCACCTGCGATATGGCCCGTTGACCCTGCTGATATGTGGTGCGCTGGCAGCCTGGGGCATCCGGTATCTGGTCCGGGTCGCGGAGCCGGTGACTGATGTGTCACCCGGCGGTCGTTCACAGCAGCGGTCTTCGCGAATGGTGTCGACCGGTGCGGCGGCGGCGAATTCCGCCACTTCAGAGTCCCCCTTGCTATGAGCTGGCGGATCCGCGTGGGCTGGCTGTTCGATGGCAGCGGTCGCCCTCCCCTGGAGCGCGCCTGCGTGCATGTGGAGGACGGCCTGATCACCGAAATTTCGGCGACTGACGGTCCCGTCGATCTGGAGCTGGCCGATTGTGCGTTGATCCCGCCGCTGGTGAATGCGCACACGCATCTGGAGTTCAGCCATTTGCGGCGACCGGTGACCCCGGCGTTGCCATTTACGGACTGGATTCGCAGCGTGGTGGCCGAACGGATCGCGGTGCCGACGTCGATCGACCTGCCGTTCGCGCGGGGATTGGCGGAATGCCTCACTTGCGGAGTGGCAGGCGTGGCGGAAATCGCGACCCGGACCGACATTTTCGAATGCCTGGGTGGGTGCTGGCAGGACGCCCGACAGATTCCGCTGATCCGGCCGTTTCTGGAAGTGCGCGGCTTTCAAACAGCGACCGTGGCGGAACGCCTGGCGGAGGCCCGCGAGTTTCTGACGGACGCGGCGAGCAAATCGGTTGCCACCGGGTTGAGTCCGCATGCGCCTTACAGCGTGCACCCCGACTTGTATCACGGCTTGATCGATCTGGCGGCCGAGTTTCAGGTGCCGGTGGCCGTGCATTTGGCCGAGAATCGCTCGGAGCTGGAGTTTCTGGAACATCAAACTGGCGAGTTTCGCAACCTGCTCGAACGCTTTGGCAAATGGGATGCGGATGTGCTGCCGGGACCACAGCGGACGCGTGACTATCTGGAACCGCTGGCCGCGGTCCCCCGAGCGCTGGCCGTGCATGGGAACTATCTGACGCGGGACGACGGGGCGTGGCTGGCGCGACAGCCGCAGATTGCCGTGGTGTACTGCCCGCGAACGCATGACTTTTTTGGACATTCGCCGCACCCGTGGCACCTGTTGTTGCGGCAGGGGGTGCGGGTGGTGCTGGGGACCGACAG